>JAITJA010000024.1 GCA_031279175.1 Odoribacteraceae bacterium | reverse complement strand
GCCGTAACCGCTCTTTATTTCCACGGCGCCTGTCCCCTGTCCGGCAATTTCTCGCGTACGTTCGAGGGCTGTCTTGTACAGTTCTTCTTCCGTTGCCGCGCGGACATGCTTCACGGTGTTTAAGATGCCACCACCTCGCAGCGCGATTTCCTCGTAAGAGAGCCCCTTGATTTTACTGGTGTATTCTATCTCGCGACTGCCCGCGTAGACGAGATGCGTGTGCGGGTCACAGAACGCGGGGAGCACCAGTCGCCCCGACGCGTCGATTACCCGTACATTCCCGCCGGCAAGGGGAGGGCACTCGCTCATCGGGCCGAAGGCGACGATCTTTCCCCCGTCAGCGAGCAGAAAGGCGTCGGGGATGCTCTCGATCCTGGCCATCTCTTTCCCGGAGACCTGTTCCCGGGGGGTCTTTTCAACCTGTACTAACTGTTTCGCGCGAATCACGATTGTTTTCATTCGATCTTTAATCTTTAGACCGACAAAAGTATTTCTTTTCACGAAGGGATCGCGAACGGGCGCGGTAAATTCGGGAGAATGGACGCGAAAAAAGGAACTCGAGACGCCCCGACCAGGAGAAAACTTCCCCGGGAGGCCGTTTTTGTTCGCGTTTTTTAACAAGTGTCCGCGAAAAAAATATTACCGCCGCTTGTAGTTCGTAAATAAAAAAATCAGACATTTGTAGGCGCTATGTTTGCACGACACTTGTGTATACATTTCGCCAAGAACGTTGATAATTTTTTGATAAATGAAATGTACTATTTGTTACTCGAACCATCACGCGTTCCCCCTTTCTGGCGGCGGGTGCTCTCGTCGCGTCGTTTCGTTTCTTCCCTTCCCGGGCAAGACGCTCGTCAAGTACAACCTGTTTTATTTATATCCTTAATTCTAAAACCTAAATGCACAGTTATGAGAAGAATTAGCTTTTTCTTATCGTGGCTTCTCCTCTTCGTCGCGGGATGTGACACCGGAGAAGTAGTTACTTCCCCCACCATAGGGAACAAGTATGACCCCTCGAAGCCAAGGGTCATCACCGAAATCATGCCGCTAAGCGGCGAGATCGGGGAAAAGTTCGTCGTCCGCGGGAACTTCGGCCCGGATCTTGACAACATGAAAGTGCTGTTCGCCGGGCAACACGAGGCCGTGTTGATCTCGACAGACGGCATTTCTATTTACGGGATCGTCCCGAAACAGCCAAACGGTGATAATACCGTCGAGGTGTGGGTGGGCGACGAGCAAATCACCACGGGGACGCGGTTCTCCTATATCCAGAACCAACGCGTCTCAACGGTCTCCGGGAAGTATAATACCTCCGCGTACACGGACGGTAATATCTTCGACGCCCGCTTCCAATCCCTCGTCGCCGTCGGCGTGGTCGACGGGGATAATATCATCGCCGTCGAGACCCACAACCAACGCATTCGCCTCGTCTCGCAAACCGAGAGCAAGGTGACAACGCTCATGACGGGATTCTGTACCGGTAAACCAGCCGTGAACCAGGCGCGAGACAAGATCTATTTTGTCGAGCTGTACAACAATGCCCACAAGGTCTTTGTCATGGAAAAAGAGACCGGCTGGGTGCCGCGGAAGATCCGCGAGAATATCTCCGAGTTGAACGGCGGGGAATTGTGGTCGTGCGCCCTCGACAAGACGGAGAAGTACCTGTATGTCCGTAACCAGAGAGGCGTTTTCGTGCGCGTGTACCTGGAGGAGTATGGTAGCGACGGGCAACTAAAGGTAGAGGTGTTATTGAATATCCTACCGACGGGCAATAGCAATGCTTTCAACATGCTTGTCTATAGCCCGGTTGACGATTGTTTCTTTGCATCGCAGATGGGCGCTCACGGGATCTACAGGATCTGGCAGGAGGCCACCACCTCGGAGTGGCAAATAGAGGAGTACGCCGGGTTTATCCGCGCCGGTGCTGTTGACGGCGACCGAAAGACGGAAGCCCAGTTCAATTACCCGTTCGGCATGACCGTTGACCGCGAGGGCAACCTGTACGTCGCGGAGTCCTACAATTACCTTATCCGGAAGATCTCCCGCGCGACCGGCATGGTAACCACCGTGGCAGGACGCTACCGCGCGACCGGCGGCCTGGACGGCCTACCGCTGGAGTCTACCTTTAACGACCCGCAGGATATCGCCGTCGACTCGGAAGACAACTTCTTTATCGTCGAGCAAGGGGCCAAAACCATTCGCAAGTTAGCCATCGAGTAACCATTAATACCAGTAATCATGAGAATCCGAAACATACTCGTACTCGTCCTGTCGCTACTGGCCTACGCGGGTAGCGCGCGAGCACAAGCACAAAACCAAGAAACTACTTACACGATCTCCGGTAGCGTGATGACGGAACAAGGAGAGCTCCTCCCCGGCGTCACGATCATCGTGAAAGAAAACCCGAGACAAGGCGTGGCCTCCGACGCGGAAGGACACTTCAAGTTAGGCAACCTCCAACCGGGATGTACCGTTGTCTTCTCCTTCATCGGCTACCAGATCCAGGAACTAAAGATCACCGGCAACCGCGAGCGTCTCCGTATCGTCTTGAAAGAGATCGTCAGCGAGATGGAAGAGGCGGTTGTCGTCGGGCGCGGCGTCCAGCGTAAAATAACGCTCACCGGCGCCGTCTCCACGATCAACGCCGAAGACCTACAACTACCTGCCGTGTCGGTCAGCAACATGCTTGCCGGTCGCGTGCCGGGAATCATCTCCGTGACGCGGAGCGGTGAACCGGGCAGTGACTTCTCCGAGTTCTGGATACGCGGTATCAGTACCTTCGGGGCCGGACAAAGCGCCCTTATTCTCATCGACGGCATCGACGGCGACCTGAACACGCTCGACCCCGCGGATATCGAAAGCTTCACCGTGCTGAAAGACGCCTCCTCCACCGCCGTTTACGGTGTGCGCGGGGCGAACGGCGTCGTCCTCGTGACCACCAAGCGAGGAAAGGCCGGCAAGCTATCCATCAACTGGAAGAGCAACGTCAGCCTCTCGCACTCGGCCCGTATGCCGCGATACGTCAACGCCGGAACATATGCCGCCCTCGCCAACGAGGCTGCCCTCGCCCGCGACATGGAGCCGATCTACACGCCGGAGGATATCTATCTCTTCACTTCCGGTCTTGATCCCGACTTGTACCCGGATATCAACTGGCGAGAAGTCATCCTCAAGGACTTTACCACCTACCACCAGCACCACCTCAGCGTGTCGGGAGGGGGAACGAACGCGCGATATTACCTCAGTCTCGGGCTACAAAACAAGTCGGCCCTCTTCAAGCAAGACCCGTCGGCCAACAAGTACGACCCGAACGTGAACTATAACAAGTATAACTTCCGGGCGAACATTGACGCCAATCTCACCCCCTCAACGCTCCTGTCGTTGAGCCTCGAGACGGTGCTCGCCACGCAAATCTCGCCGGGATACGGGGACGATAATTCCGCCCTGTGGGGAGCGCAAGCTAATCTCACTCCCGTCACCGTCCCCGTCGTCTACTCCGATGGTTCGTTGCCCGCGTACGGTGGCAACTCCGACGAGCGTAACCCCTACGTGCTCCTGAACTTTACCGGATACAAGAAGTACTACGGGAATAGCAATAACATCATCTTGAAAGTAAACCAAAACCTCGACCGTCTCACGCGAGGCCTGGAGGCAGAGGCCCTGCTGTCGCTGAACGCCAATAGCTCGATGAACCAGAACCGCCTCAAAAGCCCGGATCTCTACTACGCTAACCGGAGGCTGCGAAACGGGGCGTTGGACCTGTCGCGTACCGTCTCCTACACCGATCCTGTCTTTAACCACACCAGTACTGTCGATCGCAGGATTAATTTCGAGGTGCACGTGAACTACCAGCAGGCTTTTAACGACGCGCACCGCGTCACCGGTCTTATCCATTATTACATGGACGATACCCGCTCCTCTACCGCTACCACCGACATGGAGTCTATCCCCAAGCGATACATCGGGCTGTCGGGCCGCGCCACCTATTCCTATAACGACACCTACCTCCTCGAGGGGAACATCGGCTACACCGGTTCCGAGGCCTTCGAGAACGGCAAGAAGTTCGGTATATTCCCCGCCGTCTCGGTCGGGTGGGTACCCACGCAACACGCCTGGACGCGCGAAAACCTCCCCTTCCTTTCCTTCTTCAAGATAAGGGCGTCGGTTGGCTCTGTCGGTAACGACCGCATTTCCGGCGCGCGCTTCCCGTACCTCACCACCATGACCTCCTCCTCCGGCAGCAACCTCTGGGGAAGCCACGCCGGGGTCACCGAGGAGCAAGTCGGGTCAGACAACCTGCGCTGGGAGAAATCCATCAAGTACGACGTCGGCCTCGACATTCACCTCTTTAATAGCAGCGTGGACATGACCGTCGATATCTTCCGCGATATCCGCTCGGGCATCTACCAGCAGCGCGCCTCCATCCCGGAGGAGATGGGACTCATGACCATCCCCTGGGCTAACGTCGGGGAGATGAAGAGCTGGGGAATGGATGGACACCTCTCTTACGCGCACAACATCGGCAGTGGTAGGCTCACCGCCCGCGCCAACATGACCTACGCCAGGAACGAGATCATCACCTTCGAGGAGAGCGGCATCCGCTTCCCCTACCAGTCGGCCGTCGGCAAGCCCTACGAGGTCGCCCGCGGGCTTATCGCCCTGGGACTCTTCAAGGACGAGGACGACATTGCCGCCAGCCCCCGCCAGGTGTACCGGGAGGTCATGCCGGGAGACATCAAGTACAAGGACGTCAACGGCGACGGGACGGTCAGCGATGACGACATCGTTCCCCTCTCTTACTCCAGTGTCCCGCGCGTGCAATACGGCTTCGCGCTCGAGTACACATGGAAGAACTGGGGATTCAGCGTCTTCTTCGAGGGCGTTAGCAAGGTCAACTACTTCCTCGGCGGTTCCACGGGATACTATCCCTTCGCCTGGGGACGCACCGGCAATGTCCTTGACATCGTCGCCGAACAGGAAAACCGCTGGACGCCCGCTTCTGTCTCCGGGAGCGTCGAAACGGAAAACCCCAACGCCCGTTTCCCGCGCCTTACCTACGGGAATAACGCCAACAATAACCGCAACTCTACCTTCTGGCTGGCAGACGCGAGTTACTTGCGACTGAAAAACCTCCAGGTCTCTTACGAGCTTAAGCACCCGCTCATCCAGCGGGCCGGCCTGCAAGGTGTAAGCATCAGCGCCGTGGGCGACAACCTGCACTGCTGGGACAAGGTCAAGCTATGGGACCCGGGGCAAGCGTCATCCAACGGCGCCGCCTATCCCTTACAGAGAATATACACGTTACAAGTCATGCTTAAATTCTAAATAATCACTACCATGAAATACAATATACGCGTCGCCTTACTCGTCGCCGTCACCGTTATCGCGCTCGCTTCCTGCGAGTCATACCTTGACGTGGACAAGTACATCTACCACAAAACCACCATCGACTCTGTCTTCTCGAGAAAGGACAGGCTCGTCCAGTATATACACGGGACAAGCGCCTACCTGCCGCAAGAAGACCAGCTCTTCACCCTCTCCCCCTTCCCCTTCGGGCTCGGGAGCGACGAGTGCTTCGCCTCCTGGGAGGACGACCGTCACGCCGCCATGTTCTTCATGCTCGACGACGAGTCGCCGCTCACCCCTCACTTCAATAACTGGAGTAACTTCTACAAGGGTATCCGAAAGGCCAATCTCATCCTCCAGCGCATAGGCGAGTGCGACGAACTCGAGGACATCGAACGACGGGAGTACATCGGGCTGGTACATTTCCTCCGCGGCTACTACTATTACAGCTTGCTGCGGCAGTACGGGCCGGTGCCCATCCTCCCCGATCTCCCCTTTGACTCCGACGAGGAGGTCGCCACCGCCTCCATCGAGCGCGCGACGTACGACGATTGCGTTGAATACATCTGTGCCGACATGGAGATCGCCGCCTCCTTCCTTCCCTCCGATCGCGACATGGCCTTCGAGTACATGCCGACGCTCGGCGCGGCGATGGCAGTCATCTCACGCGTACGCCTGCACGCCGCCAGTCCCTGGTACAACGGGAATACCCGCTACGAGGATTGGATACGTTCCGATGGCGCGCCGTTCATATCGCCGCAGGAAAAACCCGAGAAATGGGCCATCGCCGCCGTCGCCGCCAAACGCGTCATCGATCTTAACGTCTACGAGCTAAACACCGTCGCCAGGAAGGCCACCACCCTCGCGTTGCCCGCGAACGTCTCCGCCGCGGCATTCCCGAACGGGGCAGGGGATATTGATCCTTATCTCTCCTACGCCGGGTTGTTCTCGGGTGACGTGCCGTCGCGTTCCAACAACGAGTACATCTATTACTACGACACCAACCCCCGCGGGCAAGACTCCCCCGGTGACCTCTCCTTCCCGTACAACCTCGGCGGGATGAACGGGATGAATGTCGTGCAGGACATGGTCGACGTCTACCGCATGAGGGACGGGAATCCCATCACCGCCTCCAGCGCCGAGTACCCCTACCCGTCGCCGGCTAACGAGGGCGACGCCATCGGGACCGGCTACACGTTCTCGTCTATCTTCCAGGTGTCGCCCAATACCGCCAGAATGCACGACAACCGGGAGCCGCGTTTCTACGCGACCATCGGTTTTAACCATTGCATATGGCCCGGCTCCTCCTACATCGGCACGGAGAACATCGTCAACTACGAGGTCACGTACTACATCAACGGCACAGGGATGCCCCCGGCTAACTTCCAGGATGATTACAACCGGACCGGCGTCACTTGCCGCAAGTACATCAACCAGGAGGATAACCACAGGCAGGAAAACTACCTCCGGCAGAAGTGGGTACCCGTCTTCCGTTACGCCGAGATCCTCTTGAACTACGTCGAGGCCATGAATGAAATGGGAAACAGCGAGGCGTACACCGACGAGGCAACGGGGATCACCGTCTCCAGGGACGTCGCCGAGATCGTGAAATACTTTAACATGATACGTTACCGCGGCGGGATACCCGGGATCACCGAGGCCGAGGCCAACAATCAGGCCAACATGAGGGAGCTGATCAAGCTCGAGAGGAGGATAGAGTTCGCCTTCGAGGGGCACAGGTATCACGACCTGAGGCGGTGGGGCGAAGCCTACGACGCGTATAACAAGAAGATCACCGGGATGGACGTCAGCGCCAGATCCACCGAGAGGGCCAAGTTCTACACCCGGGTCATTCTCGACAACGAGCAGATCACGAAAAGGATATTCTCCAACAAAATGTACTTCTTCCCCATCCCGCAAGACGTTCTCAACAAGAACGCCAAGCTCGTGCAAAACCCCGGGTGGTAAACTTAAAAAATGAATACCATGAGAACATTTATTATTTCAGCCATTGCCGTGCTCGCGCTCATCGCCTGTAACGACGAGAATCCCATCGACGCCGAGCAATATTTCAAGCAAATCTACATCGTCGGGGCAGACGGGGACATGATCACCAGGGAGGTCGCCTACGACTCTATCTTTACCGAGACTTTTGTCTCCGTTGCCATCGGGGGATCGCTACCTGCCGACAGGGACGTGAACGTCGCGCTCGTCGAGGAACCGGAAGGGATTGCCGTCTACAACCGCAAGAATCTCTCCGTGTCCGAAACGCAGTACCAGCCTCTCGCCCGCGCCGCCTACGAGTACGCCACCGAGAGCGTCACCATCCGGGCCGGGGAGGTATACGCCAAGTTCCCCATCACCATCTACCCGACGGGGCTACACTGCGACTCGCTCTACGCCATCCCGCTCAAGATCGCTACCGTCTCCGACTACAGCATCCGCGCGGCCGACACCGTGCTGCTCGTGCGCGTCCTGCCCGTCAACGCGCTCGCCGGGATCTATTTCTCCTCCACGACCCGCCAGGTGTTGCCCGACGGCGCGCCTTCATCGCCCGTGGGACTATCGCGCACGTTAACCGCGGTCAACGCGAATACCGTCCGGTTCATACACGAGGCCGCCGAGGTCGCCGAGAATATCTCCGCGTCAGCGATTACTTTCAGCGTGAACGCGAATAACACGTTGACCGTCGCCGCGTGGGACGCTTTCCCGTTGCTGGACGGGGGCGGGACACATGACCCGTCAACCGAGACCTTCACGTACTGGTACACCTATACTTCAGGATCTACCTCTTACCGCGTCGAGGGACAACTCGTCCCCAACGAAAACAGGTAAAGGAGTGCTGCCCGTTCATCACCGGCAGGGGGGAGACTAATCTCCCCCCTGTGTTTTTATATCCTCGTCCCCTTCACTTTCACGGGCCAAGAAGCCCGATACCGATCGTGAAGGGATACACGCGCGGCGCCTTGTCGACGTCGAACATTGGCGTGAGCGCCCGGCTCGCCCAGACAGAAATGCCGGCAAAGTGCAAGGACACCATCAAGTCGGCCTTGAGAGGATTCATGTAATAGCTACTCGTCTGCTTGATTTTACGCTTGTTATTGCCTCTATCGTGCACGATCTTCGTCTTGGAATGGAGGAGCGCGGCGCCGACCACCCCACCGGAGATATACCCGCGCGGGGCGTACCGGACATCGAGCAGCAGCGGTACCGCGAGGTAAAGGGCCTTGAAGACGCTACGTCGCGCGTCCGTCGCTCCCAGCCGGGACAGCGGGACATCCTCGAGCTTCCCGTCAACGCGGCGGACGGTGACGTCGCGATCGAAGCAAAGGCGATTATACTCGAGCCCCAGCCCGCCGAGGAGCAGCGTCCGCCTGGAGCGGCTGGCGAGCAGCACGCGATCCATCGCGTTGAATCGCGCCGTGAACGACCGCGCCCAGTCCAGCTCGAGCGCTCCCCTGTAAATCTTGTTATTCCCCTCCAGGAAGTTCGTGAACCCGATGTACACTCCTTCCCTGTGCCCGCGCGCGTGTTGGCGGGGAAAGACGCGGCGCCCCGGGTCCTGCTCCACGGTCAGTCGCTCGACATGATCGCGTGGTCTCCAGGCGTCGCGAATAACGCTGGTATCCCCTGGCGACGCCAGCGACGCGGTGATAATAGAAAGAACAAACGTTGTTATCATGATCATGTAATTAAATATTCAACCCCAAGACGCGCCGGCATCCCGAACGTTACAAGAATCCCCCCGTTTTTTTCCCGGCGCGCTAAAGATAGCGATAATCCGGATCCCGCCCCACCGCCGTTCCCCGCCCTGCCAAGGGACTTTTTAGTATCTTCGCGGGCATTAAATAAAAAATCTGGTTATGGTATCAATCAACAATGTTAGTGTTTTATTCGGGGGATTCACGTTGCTGGACTCCGTGTCGTTCCTGGTCAACAAGCGGGACAGGATCGGGCTGACGGGGAAAAACGGCGCGGGGAAATCCACGTTGTTGAAGATCATTGCCGGCCAACAAGAGCCGTCCGGGGGAAGCGTCGCGCGCCCGACGGGATTAAAAATCGGTTACCTGCCGCAGGTCGTCGTCTACGCGGACGGGAGAAGCGTCAGGGAAGAGGCCGCGAGGGCCTTCAGCGACATCCGCGAGCTGCACGGGGAGATCGAGCGCTTACAAGCGGAACTATCTACCCGCGAGGATTACGAGTCGGACGAGTACATGGAACTCATCGAGCGCCTGAACCTCCGGCAGGAGCAAGCGCGCGTCCATGGCAGCGACAACATGGAAGGGGAGATCGAGATCGTCCTCAAGGGTCTGGGATTTCGCCGGGAGGAGATGGACCGCCCTTGCGAGGAGTTCAGCGGGGGATGGAGAATGCGCGTCGAGCTGGCAAAAGTACTACTCGCGCGCCCGGATCTCTTCCTGCTCGACGAGCCGACGAACCACCTGGACATCGAATCGATCACCTGGCTCGAAACATTCCTGCAGGGATACCCGGGAGCCGTGATGCTGGTCTCGCACGACCGCGCCTTCCTCGACAACATCACCACCCGCACGGTCGAGGTGTCGCTGGGGAAAATACACGACTACCGCGTCCCCTACACCCGCTTCACCGAACTCCGGCAGGAGCGCGTGGAGCAGCAGCGCCGCGCCTACGAGAATCAACAAAAACAAATCAAGGACACGGAAGAGTTCATCGAGCGATTCCGTTACAAGGCAACCAAATCGGTGCAAGTGCAATCGCGAATCAAGCAGCTAAACAAGCTGGAGCGGATCGAGATCGAGCAGGAGGACGCGCGACGCGTGAACGTGCGCTTCCAACCCGCCGCGCGCGCCGGTGACGTGGTCGTCTCCTGTCGCGGGATCACCAAGGCGTACGGGGATCACGTCGTCCTCAAGGAAATCGACGCCGAGATCCTCAGGGGCGAAAAAGTCGCCTTCGTCGGGCGAAACGGGGAGGGAAAAACCACGCTGGTGCGCGTGATCACGGGGCAACTACCCCACGAGGGCACCGTCCGGATCGGGCACAACGTGCGCGTCGGGTACTTCGCGCAAAACCAGGCCGACCTGCTCGACGACGCGCTGAGCGTG
>JAITJA010000073.1 GCA_031279175.1 Odoribacteraceae bacterium | reverse complement strand
CCCTCGCGCAGGCGATGTATCCCCTCGCGGAAGAGAGCGGGGAAGGCGGTGGAGGAGATATCGTCTGTAACCTCGTGTACTTTTCGCGTCAGGAAACCGGGAGGTGAGACGAGATCCGGCTCGTTGAGCAGGTATAATACTTGCTTGATCTTCGCGCTGGAAAAGGCGGCGATGGAATCCCCCGTCGCGGTCTTGCAATGAAAGATGATGACGCGCAGGAGCGAGTCGCCCACGGCGCTCTTTTCCTCGATAATATCCCCGGGGGCGACGTTTTGATTCACCTCGAGATCATCCACGTAAGAGCGGACGAGCTGCTTCTCGTACTCGAGAATGTCGGGGATGACGCGCCATATCTTGAAGCGCGCGTAGAAATAGTTACCCGGGGCGCGGGCCGCCAGGAGAGACGAGAGAAGCATCTCGCCGGTAGTCCCCTCGCTCATCTCCGCGAGCGCCCTCGAGAGCGGGTCAGGAAACGCGTCCGCCGGCAAGTCTACCGGGAAATAGAGCGGTCCACCGAGGGTGTAGGGCGCGGCAATATCCTCCCCGATGAAACGGGCGGGATCGGTGGAGGCGATGTAGTTACCGTTGAGCGCCATCTCGTCGTAATCCACGAGAACAAACTGCTTGTCGGCGGGACGAGTACCGGTCGCGTCGTTATTCAGCACGCGGATCGTGTCGCGGAAAGGATTGCCATAAATATCCGTGCCCTCGTGCGGGAAAGAAGAGTAGGTTTTCCCGGCGAGGAAGAGGTGTATCCGTTGCTTCTCTATTGCCAGGATCTCGTCGCGGGTAGGGATTTCGTCGCCACTGGAGCAGGCGGCGAGGAGAGAGAGGAGAAGGAGATGCACGATGCTCGTCCGCGGGTTATTTTTTTTCATGTTATTACTCTTTACTTGGTTATATTTTCTCGCGTACCCTGGCCACTTTCACCGCGTAGACCAGTGTCGAGTAGGGTGGTATCCAGGGGAGGACCTTCTTCGTGTCGGCGGGGTGATAGCCGGGATTGTTATTAAACGCCAGGAGATAAGGGATTATTATTTCCGCCTCGTCGCCCTCCCGGAGACGAGCGAGTGCCGGCCCGCAGGCGGGAAGCTCGAGGGAAGTCGGGCTATAGGAGGTCATGACGAGGGTATCCAGGGGGAAGGCCTCGTGGAGCGGGGTATTCTCCCGCAGGACGAAGCAGGTACGGTAGATCGTCAGCGAGTCGCCGGGTTGCACGAGACGATCACCGGTACCGTCAACGCGGATGATCGTGTGCACGAGGGTATCGCCGTTACCGTCCTGGTAAGTAGTTGTCGCGCCGGTGGTGTTGATATAGTCCTGGACGAGGGCTTTCTCGTGGGCGAAGAGGTCGCGGATCACGCGGTGGACGGCGAGGGTATAATGCCTGGTCATCCCGCTCTTGTCAAGGAGTATGGAGGGGACGAGCAACTCGCCGGTTGTTCCCTCGGCGATACGTTCGAGGGCGTTACCGACGTAATCGTAATGCTTGGAGGTGTCTACCCGGTGATAGAGTGGCCCGCGGACGACGTAGCGGAAAGTATCGACGGTGATAGAGTGGTCGGTGGACTCGATGTAGTGCCCGTCAAGGCGGCGCAAGGAGTAGTCGTACAACACGAAGTCGCCGGGAGCAGGGGACGCGGGCGCGGGCGCGTGATTGAAGAGATAGGTGGTATCGATCACCTGTCCTTTCTTGCTCAGGTAGACGATCGGGGTGACGGTGATATTGCCTTGCCCGGCCAGGAAGTCGCGTATCTCCGCTTTTTCCCGCGCGATGACGTCGAGGAGCGTTGGTTCGCGTTCTTCCCCGGAGCAGGCGGCGAGTAGTCCTACCGCGCAGGCGAGGATAAGGATCGTGATCATTTTGTTCATCTTCTTGTCTTGTTAGTTATCCAGGTATATTCTTGTCCACGCTCCCGCCTCGAGGCAGGTCACGTGACGGAAGCCGGTTGCCCGCAGAATCTCGAGGGCCTCGCGTCGTCCCTCGTTAATGGCCAGCGGGAAGTGGGCGTCGGAGTTAACGATGACGGGGATTTGCAACTCCAGTACTCGTTTCAGGTACTCCTGTCGCGGGAAGAGAATCCCCAGCGCGGGGTAGGCCTTGGTATTGATCTCGATCATGAGGCCGCGCGCCGCGATTTCCTCGAGGTAGGCCATCAGGCGATCGCGATAGTGGCGCGTACCCGTGATCGAGGGGTTGACGCGTTCGGCATTCATCGCGACCTTGTCCAGGTGGGCGATGAAGTCGAAGCCCCCGCGCGCGATCATCCGTTCGGAAGCGTCGTAGTAGGCGTCGACGAGGCCCTCGAGATCGCCGTCGAAGATCTCCGCGAGGGCACTCCTGAAGCGCTCTTCCTTGCCGTCGATGTCCATGAGCCGCCCGCTCGACGGGTGGGTCACGTAATGCACGGCCCCGATCCGGTAGTCGAGTGGCAACTCCTGGAAGTAGGTTGTCGAGGGACCGTGTTCCTCGTTGATGTAGTCGATTTCCATCCCCGCGTAGAGTTCGATCCGGCCGGCGTACTCCCGTTTCAGGCGCTCGATACCGGCGAGGTACTCCCCCACCCTCCCGGCGCTCATGGCACAAGGGGCGTCGAAGGGCAGCGGGGAGTGGGAGGAGATCCCGTATCCCCGGAAGCCCGCGTCAACGGCTGCCTGCACGAAGGCTTCCATCGGCGCTCGCCCGTCACAGAAATCACAATGGCTATGGTAATTCGACAGGTACATCGCTTACATTCTTTCCGGCATCTCTATCCCCAGCATCCCGGCGGCGTTCCGGATGGCCTTGCCGCACTGGATGGCGAGCAGTAGACGCGTGTTCCGCGCCGTTTCGTTTTCCTCTTTCAGGATGGGGTAATCGTGGTAGAACTGGTTAAATTCCTTTGCCAGGTCGTAGGCGTAATTTGCCAGGAGGGCGGGACTGTAGTTCGCCCCCGCCTCGGCGACTACTGCCGGGAGACGGGCGATGAGCTTCACGAGATCCTGCTCCTTGCCCGTCAGCGGCGACAGCAGGTCTGCCGGCCGGGGCGTGATCCCCGCCTCTCTTGCCTTGCGCTCGAGCGACCGTACGCGCGCGTAGGTGTATTGTATGAACGGCCCCGTGTTCCCGTTGAAGTCGATGGATTCCCGGGGATTAAACATCATGGTCTTCTTCGGGTCTACCTTCAATATAAAGTATTTTAGAGCACCCAGCGCCACCTTCCGGTAGACTTCCCCGGCCTCTTCCTCGGAGTATCCGTCCAACTTTCCCAGCTCGCGCGAGGTGGCGCGGGCCGTCTCGATCATCTCGGCAATCAGGTCGTCGGCATCCACGACAGTGCCCTCGCGCGACTTCATTCTTCCCTCGGGCAGCTCGACCATCCCGTAGGAGAGGTGCTTGATCTTCCGCGCCCACTCGAACCCGAGCTTTTCGCATATCAACGAGAGCACCTGGAAATGGTAGTTTTGCTCGTTACCCACCACGTAGATCTCCTCGTCGACGTCGAACTCGTTAAAGCGGTCGTGCGCCGTGCCGATGTCTTGCGTCATGTAGACCGAGGTGCCGTCGTCCCGCAACAGTAACTTGTGATCCAGCCCGTCGCCCGTCAGGTCGGCCCACACGCTGCCGTTTTCTTTCCGGTAGAGCACCCCGTCGGCCAGCCCCTTGAGGACAAGCTCGCGTCCTTTCTTGTAGGTCTCCGACTCGAAGTAGATTTTGTCGAAGGAAACGCCCATCAACCGGTAGGTCTCCTCGAAGCCTTGTAGCACCCAGTCATTCATCTGTCGCCAGAGGGCGATCGTCGCCGGGTCTCCCGCCTCCCACAGGCGCAGCATCTCCCGCGCTTCCAGCAGTACCGGGGCGTTCTCCTTTGCCTCCTCTTCCGGTAGGCCGCTCTTCACCAGCTCCTCTACCTGCGCCTTGTACTCCCGGTCGAAGCGCACGTAGTAATCGCCGACGAAGTGGTCGCCCTTCTTCCCCGCGCTCTCTGGGGTAGCGCCGCCGGAGAACTTTTTCCAGGCGATCATGCTCTTGCAGATATGAATCCCGCGATCGTTCACGAGGTTTACCATGATCACCTCGTGACCGTTGGCGCGCAGGATCTCGGAGACGGACCAGCCCAGGAAATTGTTCCGGATATGGCCGAGATGCAGCGGCTTGTTCGTGTTGGGCGAGGAATACTCGATCATGTAGCGTTTCCTCTCCCGTTCCCCTTGCCGTTCCCCTTGCCGTTCCCCTCTCCCGGCGTACCCGTACCGTTCCTCTCCGGCCACCTCGTTCAGCACCCCGATCCAGTATGCCGGTGCGATCGTCAGGTTCAGGAAACCCTTGATCACGTTATACTCCTTGATCTCGACGATATGCCGTTGCAAGTAATCGCCCAGCTCCGCGGCGGTTGCCTCGGGCGACTTTCGCGAGTAGCGGGTGAAGGGGAAGACGACCACCGTCCAGTCTCCCGCGAACTCCTTGCGCGTTTCTTGCAATTGCACCTCCTTTTCGTTCATCTCTACCCCGTAACACTCCTTTACTGCCGTCACCACCCGCGTGGCGAGCATCTTTTCAATAGTCATGGTCATTGTTTTAAAAGTCCTGTCGACCGGAGTTTGATCTCCGTCACTATTTTCTTCGTGTATAGCGGGAACTCGCCGTTCAATATCCACGAGAAGTAGCCGGGGTCGTCCTTGAAGACGCGCTCGACGGGCAGCTCCTTGTACTTGCCGAAATTGAAGACCTCTTCCCTTTTCTCGTTATAGACGATCAATCCGGCGAGGTCGACATTCTCGCCCTGCATCGAGAAGTTGCAGAGGAATGTCATGTCGTTCTCGAGGTTATCGTACCTGTCCAGTTGCGCCTTCAGCACCTCGTACGTTGCCAGCGTGTCGGCCGAGGCCGAGTGGGCATTCTCCAGCTCTTTACCGCAGTAGAAGCGGTACGCGGCGGAGAGCGTGCGCTGTTCCATCTTGTGGAAGATCGTCTGAACGTCCACGAACCGGCGACCGCGCGCGTTAAACTCCACGTCCGCGCGCAGGAACTCCTCCACCAGCAGCGGGATATCGAAGCGATTCGAGTTGTACCCTCCCAGGTCGCACCCCTCGATGAAACGCACCAGCTCCCGCGCGATTTCCTTGAACGACGGGCACGCCTGCACGTCCTCGTCCTTGATCCCGTGTATGGCCGACGCCCTCGGGGGGATCGGCATCCCCGGGTTTACCCGCGTGGTGCGTTGTTCGATCTTACCGCCGGGGGAGATCTTCAGCAGCGAGATCTCCACGATCCTGTCTCTCGAGATATTTATGCCCGTCGTCTCCAGGTCAAAGAAGACGATTGGCACGGTCAATTGTAATTCCACTCTTTGCTATTAAGACCGGCGCCGGGCGATCGACGCGAACGCCCGGCGGCCGGAAGGGTTTAACACGATTATTTATACCGCCGACAGTACCATCGGCATGAGTAACATCAACAGATCCTCGTCTTTCTCCTCGCTCTCGAAGGGCAGGAAGAGGCCCGGGCGAGTATGGTCGGCAAGCTCCATCACGAGGTAATCCGTGGAGATGTTCCCCAGGAATTCAAGCATGAAGGAGGACTTGAAGCCGATGGTCAGCGCGTCGCCATCGTACTGGCAGGAGATCGTCTCGTTACCGGAGGTACTATAATCAATATCCTGCCCGGAGACCTCCAGCACGCCCGACGAGAGGTCGAAACGCACGAGATTGCTCGTCTGGTTGGCCAACACCGCCACCCGTCGCAAGGAGCTGGCCAGCTCTTTCTTCTCCACGATCACCTTCCTCGGGTGGTCCCGCGGGATCACCGAGTTATAATTGGGATAACGTCCCTCGACCAGCGAGGAGATAATCTTGTAAT
>JAITJA010000058.1 GCA_031279175.1 Odoribacteraceae bacterium | reverse complement strand
TTTCTTACTATTCAGCGGGATCGTCTTTACTTTCCGCACGTCAATGCTCGTGAACGGGGTTTCTTGTGCCTGCCTGGAGACGGAGAGGGGACTAAAGATGCCATTGCGGACGACCACGTTCTTCTCCTTCAAACTTCTCTTGCTCCCGACGATATAATAAGCGGCATGGAGGCTTTGGTCTTGCGCGGAGATCGTTGCCTGTTGCGAGGCATACTCCCGTTGCAAGTTAGAGACGTTCTTGTTGAGATTCACGATCTCCTCGTTCTTCAAGCCCAGTTCCTTTTCCCGCTCGGCCAGTTGGGCGGAGAGTTCCTTGACGCGAGCCTCTTTCTGAGCGAGTTCTGCTTTCAGGTTAGCGACCAACTTCCTCAGTTCGGCGGACTGGCGTTTGCCGGAGGATTCCAGCTTGGCGATTTGCTCCTTGTAAGAAGCGATCGCGTTGGAGACTGTTTGCAGGTCTGCTTTCAGCGCGGCGATCTTGCTTTGGGCGCTTCCTTGCCGGTCAGTCGAGGACTCGAGGACTAACAATTGTTCGGCCTCGCGGAGGGCTTGCATCCCGGCGCTGACCTCGTTAATACCGGCGAGCAGGTTCTCTATCTCCCCGGCCTTGGTGTTGTTGACGACTTGCACGGAGTCCAGGCGAGCCTGTAATGCCTTGTACTTTGCCGACCGTTCGACACATCCGTTCAATACTAACAAGGCAAAAACACCGATGATTAAAGTAACTTTCTTCATATTACATTGGTTTTATGGGTTCATACGCCCACGTCTGCGCAAAGAACATGCCATGACGGGAGCACCGGCGCGGCGATAGAGCAAGGCACTTGTTCTTAGTCTCTTTTGATGGAGTGGCAACCGGGAAGAAGCGGACCGGGAGCGGGGGGACGTGGAGAAAATACTCGCTCTTGATGAAAATCTCCACGGGGCATGCCGTCATAATCCTCGATCAGGTATCGCTGGCGGACGACCAGGAACTGCTCCAGTTCCGGCCCCCACGAGGCGCGGATCTCCTCCTCGTTCTTCCCGGCGATGATATCGCGTCGGAGCGCGTCGCTACCGGCCAGCAGGTCGAAGAGGGGAAGGAAGAACGGTGACGCGCCGCGATACGAGCGATAAGCGCGGAGGAGCCACGAGAGATTCACGCGTTGCCCGTCGCGCACCGTTAGGTACTGGTCTCTCAGGTCCATGCCACGGCACGGCACGCCCTCGCACTTGGGTGACAGGCTCATCCCGGCGATTGCCCGGGGCGTGTAACAATAAGGCATGTCGACGAGATCGGGATGCCCGAACACCTGGAAAGGGGTCATCGTCCCGCGGCCCTCGTTGACGACAGTACCCTCGAATAGGCAGAGCGACGGGTAGAGCATCACCGACGTCGAGTCCGGCAGGTTCGGTGATGGAGCGCGCGGGAAGACAACGGGATCGCCTCGTCTCCAGTGCTCGCACGGGATCACTGTAAGGTCGCAGCGCGTCCCCTTGCCCAGCCAGCCCTCCCCGTTAATCATCCGGGCGTACTCCCCGATCGTCATCCCGTAAAGGATAGGAACGGGGTGCATCCCCACGAACGAGCGAAACTCCTCGCGCAGCACCGGCCCTTCCACGCTTGCCGCGTGCGGGTTTGATCTATCCATCACGATCAGCGGGATACCTTCGCGCGCGCAGGCAGCCATCACGTGGTGCAGCGTGGAGAGATACGTGTAAAAGCGCGTCCCCACGTCCTGCAGGTCGAAGATCATCACCTCGATACCCTTCAGATCCTCCCGCGAGGGGGACACCTTCTTCCCGTAGAGAGAGATCACCGGCAGCACACCGGCGCGCGCGTCGTCGACATGTTCCCCGGCGTCGGCCTTACCCTGGAAGCCGTGTTCCGGCGAGAAAACGCGCAGCAATCGCACCCCGCGTCGCGTCAAGAACTCCACCGCGTCCCCTGTCCCGGCCACGGAGGCATGATGCGCGACAATCCCGGCGGCGCGCCCTTCCACGAGGCCGCGATACATCTCGAAGCGTTCTATCCCGTTCCGCGCGGGTACTATTCCGGTAATGATACAGGTAAGCGCGACCAGGTACATGTCGCGTCAGTAATTACTCTTTGAATCGTCGAGGATTGCCTTCACCGAACCGACAAGAATCTTCGCCTCCAGCATCACGGGGACGCGCGCCTCGTCATCGCTCATCCAGACCTTCATCCCCTCGCCGCCGGAGAAGACCTCGCCCTCCACCAGCAGCGGCGAGAACACGTTACATGTCCGTTTCCCCTTCCGCGTCTTGACCGTATCCTGCCCCAGGTAACGGACATGCAAGTCATAAATCTTGTCATCAACGAGCACGCGCACGGGAATCAAGTCATTCTTCCGGTATCGTGAAAAGTCTACCTCCCGCATCTTCCACGCCACCGAGAGCATGTCATACGTATCCGGCAGCAGTTCTATCGTGTTCTCCCGCGTGTATCGTCCCAATCGTTCTTGTCGTGCCGCGATCGTCTTCCCCTGGTAATCCCACTTGTAGTCGAACGTCTTGTGATACGTCCCCTCGTGCGCCTTCCGCGAAAACGCGCGCGGGAGAAACGTCTCCCGGTCATGATGCGAGACCAGCGTGTCCCTCACCTTAAATATCCAATCCTTCGTTGACCGTCCCACGGCGAACAGCTGCCGCGCTCCCGGGTAGCACTCGGAAGGCCCTGCCGTGATCTCGATGATCCCTGCCTCTATCCAGATAAAGGCCCAGTTATAATGAGCCGTGTAGACCAGCTTCTCCACCGGCGCCCTCTCGTTACTTGTTGCCGGCAGGAGTGCCAGACACCAGGCCATGCTTGCTAACACCATTCGTTTCATCGGTTCATCTTATTACCTTGCTCCTTCTCCTTCTTCTTCGCGGGATCTACACGCGCGTAGCGCTTACTCGCGTCCACGTCCTGTTCAATATCAAAATTCGCCCTCACCTTGAACTCCTCCGGGAAATAAACAATCTCCTCCGGTTGAAGACGCTCCAGGAAACGCCCCGTGTCCCACTTCCCGTTATTATTACCGTCCAACACCATCCGTAGCGAGTAAGTCCCTTCATTCAAGTACTCGAACGCCACCTGCCCGTCAGTCGTCGCCCGTCTCTCCTCAACCACCTTCACTTCCTTGTCCCCCTGGAACAACTGAAAGATCACCGGACCCGCCACGCCCGTCGCGTTCAGCAGCACCTTCCCGTACGCGTCCTCCTTCTTCGTCGTGAACTTCACCTCAACCCGCCGGTTATGCAGCCCGTGAACATCGACTATCGTGGCAGAGTCAGCAGACAACACGTAATCCGTGCCAGGTCTCCAGGGATAATCCACCCGCGCGCGACGGATCTTCAAACTATCCAGCACCAACCGGTAAGACACCTCCCGCCACGTCGTGTCCACCTTCTCGCGCAACAACAACTTCTCCATCTCCCCCACCGCCACCGGCTTGCTGAAATCCAACACCACCGGACGATGCAAATCATGAGAAGACCCCGAGGCCGCCTTTACCTCGAGAAACCTAATCACCGGCCCGCCTGTCTCCTCATCCTCCTTTCGCGACTTCCTTCCCGTCTCCTTCTTCTCCGCGAACACCAGCATCGTCGTGTCTCTCCGCGTCACCACCTGCTGCAACGAATCCGTGTAAAGATAGCACAACTCCACCCCCAGCGAATCACGCTTGTACACCACCGAATCCCGTATCCACAGCGACAACGTGTCATGCCCCGCCGATCGCTCGACCAGATACCAATCATCCCCCGCATCCATGTCCAGCAACGAAACCTTCAACCGGTTATCGCGCGGGACACTAAACGTGAACTCCATCCGCTCACGCTCCGGGCGGGACTCCCCGGTCAGGTACAGCCCCGTCTTCTCCTCTTCAAACAACACGACAAGCAAGTTCGACGGCCCGAACAGCACGTACTCCCGCTCCACCACCGTGTCGCGCGACAACACGTCCACCATCACCCCACCGCGTCCCGGTTTCACGAGCAACCGCGACGTGTCCGCGCGAATCGTGTCCGCGCGCGTCTCGCGCCACACCACCGGCGTCACCAGGCTATCCAGGAACCCCACCCGTTCCTCCTCCGGGGTAAAAAGATAATCGCGATTCGCGTCATCAAGCGCCATCACGCGGTACGCCCGCTCCCGGACATTCGTCACCCGGAACATCCCCGAGCTATCCGTCCTCGCCACGTACGCGGGCAACTCCACCAGCGCCGCCGAATCCGAAAGATTATCATACAACGCCACCGTCACCCCAAGCAGCGGCAACCGCGTCCGCGCGTCAAGCACCTGCCCCGCCACCTCCATCGTGTCGATCGCCCCCCCCGTCGAGAAAACGTAACGATAGAAACCCAGCGGGTTCCCCTCGTTATTATCCGCGATCGAGTTACCAAAATCCAGCGAGTACGTCGTCTCCTCCCGCAACGTGTCCTGGAACTCAACCACGATATACTTCCCCCGCTGGTTAACCCGCGCCATCTTCTTGGCCGGTGGCGACATGATGAACTTCGAGGTAACGTCGCGCAACTGCACGTACTCGTTAAAATAAATACTAACACGCTTCTCCTTGAAACCCGTCGTGAACGATGACGGGCGCTCACCCGTCACGAAAGGCGGCGTCACGTCCTTCGGCCCACCCTCCGGGAAGCCTTTGTTCGCGCAAGCCCCGGCGACCATCAACACCGCGACCGTCAACATGTATCTTGCATCTTCTCTCATGATTCTCGTTTATACCTCGCGAATGTAATTGATTTTTTCCGGTATACCCCAACCCGCGCATGCCCCTCGCGTCCTGCTCGCCGTGTTGATTCTTGTCCATAAAAGGAGTACATTTGACCCGTGTGGTTGAACGGGGAAGCAACAAACCATAAACGCGACAATAGATGAATCTACCCACGTGCTCCGAAAAAGAACTGATCGCCCGCGTCACATCGGGTGACGAACGCGCGTTTCATCTTCTCTTCAACCACTATCACCCCCTCGTCTACGCCTTCGCCCGTGCCATCACCCGCTCCTCGTTCCTCTCCGAGGAAATCGTCCAAGAAGTATTCATGAAAATATGGAGTAGCCGCGAACAACTGGCACGCGTCGAACATTTCCGCCCATACCTGAAGGTCGTCGCGAAAAACGTTGCCATCAACCACATCAAACGAATCGCTCTCGAACGATCAATCTTTCAAGACCTCTCCGCCGGGAACACTGTCGCCAATCACGTCACCGGCGACGAGGTCATCACCAACGAGCTTCAACAAATCATCAACGATTCCATCGCCGCGCTTCCACCCAGACAACGCGAAATCTTCCTCATGCACCGCCGCGACAACATGAAACAACAAGAGATCGCTGCCCGCGCAAAGATCTCCATCCACACCGTCAAAGAACACGTCCGGAAGGCAACCGCCTCCATACGCGCCTACCTCGATCGCCGCGTCGAGATCATCGTCATGGCCGCCTTGCAAGAATTTTTTCGTTAATCCCCCCCGCGAATTTCCCCTCCCCCGTCGATCACTCTTGCCCACCTGCCGCGCGCGCGATTCATCCCCCTCCCGTCCCGCCCTGTATCTCGAATCAACCATTTCCCCCTCGTGCCCGGATCACCGGGGAACAAGAAAAAACTTGCCCCTTGGATTCCCGGGGCTCCGGGAGTGAACATCTTTTTGTGATTCTTACAGTCTGGAGTTCCGGGACGGGTAATTTCTTTTGTTGTCTTACATACCGGTTCAACGGGAGGCCGGGAGGGAAATGGCAAAAATGGATCTTGATGGACGGGGGCGCGGGGAGGGATGTATCCATTTACATTCCCGGCGAACGGGAAAAACGCTCGCGAGAAGGAGCATGACAAGAGAACGCGGGGAAAATCGATTGCATGATGCACGATCTTCCCCGCGTTCAAGAGCGGAAGTGGCGCCTACAGGGATTCTATCCAGCGACGGGCGTTGACTATCGCTTCTAACCAGGGGGTTACCTCGTCCGACGAGCGGTCAACGGGATAATAGGGCCAGGTCCACGGGTGAATGGCGCGTTCGGGATGCGGCATGATGGCCAGGTGACGACCGTCGTCGCTGCAAATGGCCGCCGCGGAAAACGGCGAGCCGTTCGGGTTGGCGGGATACGCGTCGTAGCCGTAGCGGGCAGGCACGTGGTAATGATGATATTCGAGCGGGAAGTGGAACTTGCCCTCGCCGTGAGCTACCCAAACGCCCAGGCGCGTGCCGGCAAGCGAGTGCAGCATGACAGAATGATTCTCGACGATCTCGATATTCACGAAACCAGATTCGAACTTGCGAGAGTCGTTGTGTAACATCCGGGGCATGTCGGCGTGTCCCGGGTAGATCAACCCGAGCTCCACCATGAGCTGGCAGCCGTTGCAGACGCCGAGGCTTAACGTGTCAGGGCGCTGGTAGTAACGCTCGAGAGCCGCGCGGGCTCGCTCGTTGTACTTGAACGCCCCGGCCCACCCCTTGGCAGAACCCAGCACGTCCGAGTTGGAAAAGCCGCCAGCGAAAACGATCAAGCGGACGTCGTCGAGCGTTTCGCGGCCGGAGACGATGTCGGTCACGTGCACGTCCCGCGTTTCGAAGCCGGCCAGGTGTAGCATCCAGGCGGTTTCCCGGTCGCACTGGCATCCTTTCTCGCGGATCACGGCGGCGCGCGGCCGGGTGGTTGCCGGCGCGGGCAGGTGACCGGTGAAGGTGGCGGGAAAACGGTAGGCGAGCGGTTGATGCTTGTAGTTGTCGTAGCGTTCGCGGGCTTTCGTCTCGCCACTCTGGCGACGGTCAAGGAGGTAAGAGGTGCGATACCAGGCGTCCCGGGCGGCGGGGATGTCGATGTCCCACGCGCGTCCGTCTTTGCGGAGGCGTAGTTGCCCGGCGTTTCCCGTGCACCCGATGAAGTGGTAGGCGATACCGGCCTCGTCGAGAGCGGCGGCGACCCGCTTACATTCCTTGACTTGTAACAGGACGCCGGGGTTCTCGGCGAAGAGGATCTTCACGATATCTTTTTCCTGAATGTAAGAGAGGTCTATCTCCAGGCCCAGGCGATCGTCGGCGAAACAGGTTTCGAGGAGGGCGGTGATCATGCCCCCGGACGAGATGTCGTGGCCGGCGAGGAGGTCGCCGCTGGTGACGAGGTGCTGGATGGCGGTGAAGGCGGCAGCGAAGTAGGCGGGGTCTTTCACGTCCGGGGCCTCGTCACCGACCTTGCCGAGGAGTTGGGCGAGGGCTGATCCGCCGAGCTTGAAGCTGTCGCGGGAGAAATCTACGAGGATGATCTCTGAACGGTTGCCGGGCTGGAGAACAGGTGATATGATCTGCCTGGCGTTGGTGACCTCGCCGACTGTCGAGATGATGACCGTACCCGGCGCGAGGACCTTCTCTTGCCCGTACTTTTGGGTCATGGAGAGGGAGTCTTTCCCTGTCGGGATGTTTATTCCCAGGTCGATGGCGAAGCTGGAGGCGGCTTCTACTGCCCTGTACAGGCGCGCGTCCTCGCCCGGGTTTCTTGCCGGCCACATCCAGTTGGCCGACAGTGATACTCCTTGCAGGCCGCCCTCGAGCGGCGCCCAGACGAGGTTTGTCAGAGCCTCGGCGATGGCCAGGCGCGAGCCGTTAGCGGGGTCGACAAGGGCTGCGGCGGGGGCGTGCCCGATGGAGGTGGCGATGGCGCGCGTGCCGGTAAAATCGATTGTAACCGCCCCGAGGTTGTTGAGCGGGAGTTGCAACGGGCCTGCACATTGCTGGTGGGCCACGCGCCCGGACACGGACCGGTCTACCTTGTTTGTCAGCCAGTCTTTGCAAGCGACGCTTTCGATTTGCAGGACGAGGTGTATGTATTCCTGTAATTTCTCGCTGTCGTGTGAGAGGGGTTGGAAGCGCGCGGGGCGAGTGGCGTCCTCGAGCACGACGCGGGGGGGATTGCCGAACATGTCTCGCAGTTCCAGGTCGATGGGCTTGTTCCCGTTGTCGTCGATAAATGTAAAGCGGTGGTCGCCCGTTGCCTCTCCGATGACGTGTAGCGGCGCGCGTTCTCGTTCGGCGATTTGTTGCAGGAAGGGCACGTCTTTTTCTTTCATGACGAGCCCGACGCGTTCTTGCGATTCGTTGCCGACGATTTCCTTGTAGGAGAGGGTGGGATCCCCGACGGGCAGTCGGTCGAGATGGATGACCCCGCCGACTTCCTCGACCAGCTCGGAGAGGCAGTTCAGGTGTCCCCCGGCGCCGTGGTCGTGTATCGAGATGATGGGATTCTCTCGTTGCTCGGCGAGTGCGCGGATGGCGTTACAAACGCGTCGTTGCATCTCTGGGTTTGATCGCTGCACGGCGTTAAGCTCGATGGCGTTGGCGAACATGCCGGTGTCAACGGAGGAGACGGCCCCGCCACCCATGCCGATGCGGTAGTTATCGCCACCGAGGAGCACGACTTTGTCACCGGGAGCGGGGTGGAGCTTGGCGGCTTGCTCGCGGTTGGCGTAACCGACGCCGCCAGCCAGCATGATGACCTTGTCGTAGCCGTACGCGACGCCGTTTTCCTCGTGTTCGAAGGTGAGCAGCGAACCGGCGATCAGGGGTTGCCCGAACTTGTTGCCGAAGTCGGAAGCGCCGTTCGAGGCCTTGACGAGGATCTCTTCCGGCGTTTGGTAGAGCCAGGGGCGCGGCGGGCGTTCTTCCCAGGGCCGGTTGCCTGGACGGGGGTAGGAGGTCATGTAGACGGCGGTCCCGGCGAGCGGGATTGAGGCTTGTCCCCCGGCCATTCGGTCTCGGATCTCGCCACCGCTTCCTGTTGCCGCCCCGTTGAAGGGTTCCACGGTCGTGGGGAAGTTGTGCGTTTCCGCTTTCAGGGAGATGACCGTTTCGATCTCCCTGGTCTCGAAGACAGAGGGGCGTGCCGGGTCTGCCGGCGCGAATTGCAGGGCGCGCGGGCCCTCGATGAAGGCGCAGTTATCCTTGTATGCCGAGACGATCCTGTTGGGGTGCGCGGCGGAACTCTTCTTTATTAACGCGAAGAGGGTTTCGTCCTTCTCTTCCCCGTCGATGATGAAGCGCCCGTTGAATATCTTGTGACGACAGTGCTCCGAGTTGACTTGCGAGAAGCCGAAGACCTCCGAGTCGGTCAATCGCCGGCCGAGTTTCTCGCCGAGACGCTCGAGGTATTCGATCTCTGTATCGCTTAGCGCCAGTCCTTCTTGCCGGTTATACTCCCGGATATCCTCGATATAGATCACCGGTTCGGGCTGCCGGTCGGTGGTAAAGAGGGACTGGTCCAACCCGCGGTAGAGCTCCTGTAGCATGGGGTCGAAGGAGGCCTTCTCGTCGTCAACCCGGGTAAATTGTTCGATTCGCGCGATGCCGTTGATGCACATGTTTCTCGTGATCTCGACCGCGTTGGTGCTCCACGGGGAGATCATCTCGCGGCGCGGCCCGATGAAGAAACCCTCGACCGACGTTTCGTTTACTCTCCGCGCGTCGCCGAATAACCATTCCAGCTTGCTCGCGTCTAATGAATTTTCCGGCTCCTGGTAGCGCGCGGCGTAGACCGTGGCTTCTTTCCGGTAGAAAATGATTGCCATACTGTATTGTATTTTTCACCGCGAATGTACGTGATAAAGATGATTTCCCGGGCGAGCGAGAAGGTAAAACCAGGAGTGGAGGCGAAAAATCATCCCGCTGTATATAACGAACAAGCAGGGATCGCTCCCCGCTTGCCGCCATTAACTCTTAAAACATTAGATAATGAATGAATACTGCTGTAGGCGCGAATATATCTCTTTTTCTCCTATCGCGCCGCGTATCCGCGCGAAATTATATCTCCGGCGCGTCGGGCGGGCAGGGTTCAGTCGCGTTGTCGCGTTCCCCGGTTAGCTCGTCGCCTCGCGTTGCTTGTCCGTCCGGTACTTGTTCCTCGATTAGCCGTCCACCCTCGCACCGGAAGACGCGTCCCGGGTAGCGTTCGATAAGATCGTACTGGTGGGTAGCGATGATCACGGCGGTCCCCTTCCCGGCGATCTCCTTGAGCAGCTCGAGCAAGCGATACGAGGTTTCCGGGTCGATATTCCCCGTCGGCTCGTCTGCCAGGATCACGGGCGGTGAGTTAAGCAAGGCACGGGCAAGGACGACGCGTTGTTGCTCGCCGCCCGAGAGCTGGTGCGGGAATTTATCTATCGCGTCGGGCATTCCTACCTGCTCCAGCACCTCCCCCGCGCGTTCCCGCGCTGCCTTTCGTTTCCAGCCCGTGGCCCGGAGCACGAACTCCAGGTTAGCGCGCGCGCTCCTGTCCGTGAGCAGCCGGAAGTCCTGGAACACGATGCTGCACTTGCGACGCAGCCGCGGGACGCGCGACCGACGGATGCCTACCAGCGAGAACCCCGCTACCTCCCCGTAACCTTCCAGCAACGGCAACTCGGCGTAGAGCGTCCGCAACAGCGTGCTCTTCCCGCTGCCCACGCGCCCGACGACGTAAACAAATTCACCGCGCGCGACTTCCATGTTCACCTCGCGCAGGACGATCACGCCTTGCTGGCCGATCGTCGCGTCCGTTAGTCTCACTATTGTTTCCACGCGTTACACTCTTTTAATTCATTTATACTACGCGACGGGGCGGGCGAACGAAAGACGAAACTCCCCGCTACCAGTACTTCCGCGCCGGCAGCCACCAGCCGGCGGCCTGTCTCGACGGTCACCCCCCCGTCCACCTCGATCAATGCCTTGCATCCCCGCCCGTCGATCATTTGCCTCAGCCGGGCGACCTTGTCAACGCTCGATTCGATGAATCGCTGCCCGCCGAAACCGGGATTGACGCTCATGAGCAGCACCACGTCGAGCAGCGGCAGCACTTCTTCCAGCACCACCAGCGGCGTGCCCGGGTTCAACGCGACGCCAGCCAGCGCCCCCGTCTCCTTGATCTTCTCGACCACCCGGTGCAAGTGCGTCACCGCCTCCGCGTGTACCGTCAGCACGTCGGCGCCCGCCGCGCGAAACGCCTCCACGTAGCACTCTCCCCTCGCGATCATCAGGTGCACGTCCAGCGGTTTCCGCGCCACCCGCTTGACGTGCTCGACCACGGGCAGCCCGAACGAAAGGTTCGGCACGAACACCCCGTCCATCACGTCCAGGTGCAGCCATCCCGCGGCGCTCTCGTTTACCATCTCCACCTCCTCGCCGAGCCGCAGGAAGTCGGCCCCGAGCAATGACGGCGCTACCAGCGGCGCGCGTTTACTCGTTCCCATCTGGCCCTCCTCCCGCGTACCACCCGGCGTACGTCGCGTACGCGTTCGCGATCCGTTCCACCTCGTCCCGTAGCAATTCCGGTCCCAGTTCTTTCAGCTTGCGAGCGGGCGAACCGGCGTATACCCATCCCGACTCGACCACGGTTCCTTTCGTTACCACGCTCCCGGCGGCCACGATCGCGTTGCTCTCGACCACGGCGTCGTCGAGGACGATCGCGCCCATGCCTATCAAGGCGTTGTCGTGAATCGTGCACCCGTGTACCACGGCGTTGTGCGCGATCGAGACGTTATTACCGATGTTCGTTGGTGATTTCTTGTACGTCGCGTGGATCGTGGCATTGTCCTGCACGTTCACGTTGTTACCGAGCTTGATGTAGTGCACGTCGCCGCGCAGCACCGCGCCGTACCACACGCTGCACCCCTCCCCCATCTCGACCTCACCAATGATGACGGCCGTCTCTGCCAGGAAGCAGTTCTTCCCGAACACCGGCGCGCACCCTTTCAATTTCCTGATTATAGCCATAATGATTAGTTCAAGTGAATAAAATACGCCTCGCGCCTCCTCCCCTGCCTTTCCCCTGCCCCACCCCTCTCTTTTCACGATCCGAAAGTAGCGCTTTTTTTCATAACAGGCAACGCCCGCGCGCTAGACCGGGAAACGTCGCGCCTTTGGCATGAAAGACATCCCTATTAAAAACATTTGGGCGGGAATTGGGGCTTGTCACTATTTTATAAATACATTTGCCGCACATTTTAAAAACAAAAGAGATATAGAACAACAGTACACGTCACATGAACCTAAAAACAACATGAACATTCAGACATTATTTTGCGCGGTATCATTTATCGCCCTCTCGTCTTGTGCACGAGAATCAGTTACAACATTAAAAGAGATCAGGATCAATCCATCGAAAGTAGATTCGGTATATGACTTCGCCAATGACGTCGAGCCGGCGTGGGATATCGTGGCACTCGAGACCAAGGACGAGTGCTTGATCAGTTCCGCGGACAAGGTTTTTTATCGAAACAACACGTACTATGTCCTGGACAGGAAGATTAACACGCTCTTTCTCTTCGACTCGACGGGCAAATTTCTTTCCAAGATCAACAAGAAAGGAAGTGGACCGGACGAGTATAGCGCTGCAAGTGCATTTGTCGTCGCGGGAAAGAACATTTGGATCTCCGACGGGAACATGCGATCGTTGATCTGTTATGATGACGAATTGGAGATGATCGACCGCTTCAACACGTGGGAAATCATGGGGGCCGATCATGTCGAACATGCAAACGGGAAAATCTACATGGCCAATAACTGGTCGGGATGGATGGACAACGGGAACATGGCGTTCGGGGTCTATGACACGGCGACGAAACAGGTGACGGGATTTGTCTACGCGCCAAGGAGAGGGGAAAATGTCGCGCTCTTGTACAAACAAGGACAATTAGCGCGGCTCGGGGACACGTGCCTTTTCTATCACGCCTTTCGCGACACGATCTTTCAAGCACACGGCAACACGTGCAGGCCCGCGTACAAGTTGATTTTCAGCGAAAGATACGAGGATATCCCCTTGCCCATCGAAACAGTAATAGACTCCAATTTCAAGCATATCATCAGGGGGCTCGAGGATCTCGATCAAACGCGCAATACCATCCTCGTTGGATACATTGACTCGGATCGTTTCATCTCCGCGCTATACAACAAAAAATCAGGAGCGTGCCAGGCCTATCGCCAACTCGTCAATTCTAACTTGAACAACCTGCCCACTTACAAGTACAGCACGTTTTTCGATGATGATCAGATGACATGCGTGTACAACAATCTCG
>JAITJA010000179.1 GCA_031279175.1 Odoribacteraceae bacterium | reverse complement strand
CTGTATACCGTCCCTCCGGAACTCCGGACGAGCCGCTGCAAATTTGATTCTGTCCGTCCGGAACTCCGGACGAGCCGCTGCAAATTTGATTCTGTCCGTCCGGAACTCCGGACGAGCCGCTGCAATTGTATTCTGCCCGTCCGGAACTCCGGACGAGCTGTTGCAAATTTGATTCTGTCCGTCCGGAACTCCGGACGAGCCGCTGCAATTGTATTCTGTCCGTCCGGAGTTCCGGACGAGCCGCTGCAATTGTATTCTGTCCGTCCGGAACTCCGGACGAGCTGTTGCAAATTTGATTCTGTCCGTCCGGAGTTCCGGACGAGCTGTTGCAAATTTGATTCTGCCCGTCCGGAGTTCCGGACGTGGCGTCGCGTTACCCGTTGACGCGCGGGAAATGGGAGATGATCGTGCCGTGTTCGCGGATGAAGGCGATGAGTTGCTTGTAGATGGGGTCGAGGGAGAGGATGGCCGTGTTCCCGGTGATAAAGAGCTGTTCGCGCGGTCGCGTGAGCGCGACATTTAGCTTGCGGTCGATGGTGATCCCGTCTTCGATGATCGTGTTAGAGAGGAATTCCATTTGGGAAGGTTCGTTGACGCAGCAGGAGTAGATGATCACGTCGCGTTGGCTGCCCTGGAATCGCTCGATGGTGTCGATCGTGATGTCGAGGGAGGTGTCGAGGCGGTTGATTTCTCTCCGGACGAGGGCGATTTGATTCCTGTATGGCGTGATGATTCCGATGCTGATTTCGTGGTTTCCGGGATGATTTTTGTCTTGCAAGACGCGGTAGGCGTCGATTAGCGCGGCGATGACGCGAGCCTCGTCGTGGTTTTGCTTGATTGACCGGGAGGAGTTGTCGCGTTCGGATGGGATGAACGCGAGTCGTGTCGTGGCGACGAGGTGCTCGAGCGTGTTTCCGGCGTCGTGGATGGCGAGTCGTGTTGGGAGCTTTTCTTGCTGGTGCGGCACGGGTACGGGATGTAGTTTCCCGCCGTAGAACGCGCGCGCGGGGAAGTGGCTGATGGCGGGGTGCATTCGTCCTTGTTTGTCGAGAGCGTCGACGATGGCGGTGTTGTTTTTGTTGGCGCGGAGTAGTCGTTCGAAGAGTGATTCGCGCCGGTTGAGGAGACCCGCGCGGGCGAGGACGTCGTCGTGTATGGCGGATTCTTCTGGTGACTGGATGACGATGGCAGGTAGTTGCTTGTGGTCCCCGACGAGGATGAACTTGTCGATGGCGGTGTTCCCGGCAGCGTCTCGGGCGGAGAGGATCCCGATGATTTGAGGTTCGAGGATTTGCGAGGCCTCGTCGATGATGGCGACGTGGAAGTGTTTGAGGAGGAAGAGGGTGTTTTTGGTGGCGAGCGAGGCGGTGGTGGAGACGAAGACGCGGTGGTGATGGCGGAGCGTGTCGCTGATTTGCTGCCTGGTGTTGCAGGTAGCAGTGACGCGGTCGAGGAGGCGGTGGCGGTATTTCTCGTGGCACGAGAGTTCGGGGCCGACGCGGATGTAAGGTGGTCGGGAGGAGAGGTTCTCGAGTGCCTCGCAGATTTCGTCGACGGCGCGATTGGTGTAGGAGAGGAGGAGGATGTCGAGGCCGTCGGCGAGGAATTCCTCGACCATTTCTTTCAGGGCGATGGAAGTTTTTCCCGTTCCGGGTGGTCCGACGAGGATGAAGTAGTCGTTGGCTTGTTTTGCCTTGCGGATGACGCGGTCGAGGTCGTTATTTCCGCGTGTTCGGGCGAGTTCGCGGGCGGTGTTGACGGTAGGCGGGCGTTGGTTGAGGAGGAGATCGCGTCGGGATTTGTCGGCTTTCAGGAAGGTGTAGAGACTCCCGCGGGCGGGGTTCGCGGTGTTGAAGGCGTCGTGTTCGATGGCGTGCGGGCCGCGTTGCCTGGTGGAGATTTTTTCGCGTTGGGCAGTTTTCGCGCGGATAGTGATGTTGGTGTTGGAGAGGTGTTCGACGGTTCCCCGGAAGAGTTGCCGGGCGTGATTGTTGTCGTCGCTGTCGTCGTGTTCGTAGAAGATGATGTTGTCTCCTTCCCTGAAGTTTGGTGGGCAGTCGTCGTCGTTTCCTTGTGGGAGGCGGAACGTGATGGATGGCGCGGCCGGGTTCGCGGAGTCATCGCGGGTGACGCGTAGCCCGGTGATGATTTCTCCTTTTTCTTGTTTTTCGGTGATGGATGCTTTCCAGCACGAGGCGCTTCCGCGGTGGTGCTGGTCGGTGGTGTATCCGACTTTCGCGAGGAATTGTTCTCTGGCGATGAACGCGTGGAAGGCGTGGAAGTATGCTTTTTCGAGCGGTGAGGCGGAGGTGAAGGGATGTTGGAATTGCTCGATGGAGGGGATGATGTAGCGTTTGGTGAAGTTGTCGTTGTTTGTGTTCGCGACGAGGTTTTCGACGGTTATTCGTTCGATGTAGTTCCTGGAGGCGTTTCCGGTGTTGTCGTTGGCGATGTCTCGTTCGGCGGCGACGATTTGGTTTCTCGTGTCGAGGATGGCGCGGATTTCTGTCATGGAGGGTTGTATGAAACGGAGGCTGGCGCCTGGGGCGGTGACGCGGGAGTAGAGGATGTAGGTGTAGAGTTTTTCGAGGGGGAGGCCCGTGGTGTTTTGTATGATGGCCTGGTAGAGGAGTGCCTGGACGCGGTGGTTTGGGCTGACGCGGGTGATGTCGCGGTGCGGGAATGGAGGATTTCCTGATTTGAGCTCGATGATGACGTGGTTGTCTGGCTGTAGGAAGTCGAGGCGTCCCTGTATGCCGAGGTTTTCGCATGCGAAGGAGGGTTCGACGAGGGCTTTTTCGCGTTGGATACCCAGGTTTGGTAGTTCGTTGGTGATGATGTTCCTGAGGTTGTTGTACTGGGTGGAGATTTCGTGGAAGAAGGAGGTGTCGATGCCGTTGCAGGCGGCGAGGTCGAGAGGCGCGGCCTGGAAGATTTTCCGGTTACATTCGTCGCGCGAGGTGGTATTGTTTTGCTCGCGGCATATTTCGTCGAAGATGATGTTGATGGCGTTGCCGAGGAGCAGTGGCGCGGTGTTTTCCCTGGTTTTGAAGGAATTTTTGAGGTAGTTGAGAGGGTTCGTCCCGTGTTCCTTGAAACATTCGGCGATGGCGCTGATGTCGATGAGGAAGTCTGGTTCGAGGATGATGATGGATGGGTAGAGGATGTTGTTTTTGACGGTGCTGTCGATCAGGTTGAGGCGCGAGCCTTCGCGCGTGTTGTTGATGGTGGCGTTAAATTCGGTGTTGAGATCCTTGACGTTGCAGGCGACCTGGATGGGGTTTTCGGTGGGGCGTTCTTCGTCGAGGACGAGGAGGTAGTTGGGGGTTTTCCTGGTGACGATGACCCTGGCGCGGTGTATTTTCTCGAGCGCTGGAGGTTTGGTGGGTTGGTCCGGGATGTTTTTGTAGATATTTTGTAGTTCGTCTGGTGGCGTGACGTTGAGTAGCGCGGCGGTGAAGAGCGCGAGGGCTTTTATGTCGAGTGCGAGATCCGTGCCGGATGGGTTCATTTGCCGCCTGGCGGTTTTGTTGGCGTTCGCGCGGCATTGTTGGACGCGGTAGGCGATGGATTTGTTGATGTCGCGGGCCTGGCAGAGGAAGGTGAGCCTGGAGAAGAGGTCTGGGAATTGCACGTTGCCGCCGCCGGTGGCCTCGCGTGTTATTCGCTCGAGGTAGTCGCGGGTGTTGGCGTACTTGCCGGTCATGTCCGCGGCGGAGCAATGGATGGCGAGGAGTTGCCGGAAATATTCTTCAGGTCTCCTCACGGGTTAGAGGTCTAACGCGCGTTTGACGTATTCGACGATTTCGGTGATGTTTTTGAACTTGACGAGGGTGACGTTTTTGTTTGTTCTTTTTAACTCGGTGATGATGTCGAGGAGTAGTTGCAGGGGTTCTCTTTCCGGCCCGTTCATGTTTTCGTCGAGGTCGATTCCGGCGATGACCCCGTCGTCAGCCATTCTGGTGCACCATTTTTCTATGAAGTTTCCGATGGGGATGGGTGTCGGGGAGTAGTTTTCCCATTCATCTTCGGCGCGGGCGCGGGCGGCGTCCTCGCTTGACCAGAAGCAGAGGAGTTCCGGGCTGTCGCCGTAGTCGTCCTCGAAGTCGTGGGCGATGGTGGTGGCGCAGTCGTTGCCGTCGTGTAGTATCCATACGTTTCCCGTCTGGCAGACGCGTCGGGTGAAGCGGTCGAGTTGTTCCAAGATTGATTGTTGCATGATGATTGATTTTAATGTTTGCACGTTAAGGGCAGGCCCGCCGCGGTTAACACGGCGGGCCTCGTGATCCCACCAAGAATCGAACTTGGATCTGAAGTTTAGGAAACTTCCGTTCTATCCGTTGAACTATGAGACCGTTTCCGGCGGCAAAGGTAAATAAAAAAAGAGGAATAGCAAGTTGTCACGCGGCGCGGCGGGAGTTCAGGTGGCGGGTGTTTGTTTGTTGTTTTTCTTGTTTCCGGTGATTTTGTCGAGGGTGAGCAGGATGGAAGGGAGGAAGAGGAGGTTGGAGAACATGGTGGTGAGCAGGGTGATGGAGACGAGGATGCCGAGTGCGACGGTGCCGCCGAAGTCGGAGAGCGCGAATATCCCGAATCCGAAGAAGAGGATGATGGCATTGTAGATCATGCTCGTGCCGGTTTCCTTGAGCGCGGAGATGGCGGCGACCGGGATTTCTTTTCGTCCCCTGCGGGTGGGGCGTAGTTCTTGCCTGTACTTGGCGAGGTAGTGAATCGTCCCGTCGACGGAGATTCCAAAGGCGATGCTGAAGACGAGCACGGTGGAGGCCTTGACGGGGATGCCGGCGTATCCCATCAGTCCGGCGGTGAGTAGCTGTGGAAGGATGTTGGGGAGCATGGCAACGAGTACCATTCGCTTGCTTTTGAAGGTGACGGCCATGAGTATGGCGATGAAGGCGATGGCTAACGCGAGGGAGGCGAAGAGGTTTTTGACGAGGTATCGCGTTCCCCGGGCGTTGATGATGCTCGATCCGGTGACTTTTACGCGGTACTTGTCGCCCGGGAGGTGTTTTTCGGCGAGCCGGTAGATGGTGTTTTCTTTGTCTTGCATTTTGACGGTGCCGATGTCTTTAACGCGGAAGCTCAAGCGGACGTGCTGCATGGTGGTGTCGACAAACGAGCGGGCCATCGTGCCGGTGTTTTTGTCGAGGTTGGAGGCGTACTTGAGGATGAAGTTCTTTGTTTGTTCGGTGGGCAAGCGGTAGTAGGCGGGGTTGCCGTTGTAGAATGCCTGGTTGGCGAACTTGACGGCCTCGACGATCGAGACGGGTCGCGAGATATCATTGTCGGCGGCGAGCTCCATCGAGAAGGCGTCGAGGCGCGCCAGGTTGGAGAGCACGGTGGCCTGTCGCGGTTTCTTGAGATCAACGGTGACTTCCAGTGGCATCAAGCCGTCGAAGTTTTCCTCGAAGAAGGCGAGGTCGCGACGAATGGGGTCACTTTCTTTCAGGTCCTCGATCATGTAACCCGTTGTTTTTACCCGGTAGATCCCGAGGATACTTGCCCCCACGAGCAGGATGATCACGAGGTAGACCTCGCGTTTTCGCCTCATCACGGTGGTGATTGCCCGCTCGAGCATCCCGCGTATCCTGGGATTATGCAGGTGACGGGTCTGGCGTCCGTCGGGAGGCGGCAGGAAACTGAAGATGGCGGGGACGAGGGCGAGACAGACGAGGTAGACAAAGGCAATGCCGACGGAGGCAGTGATCCCGAAGTCGACGAGGATGCGGCTGGAGGTGATGACAAACGTACCGAAGCCGGCGGCCGTGGTCAGGTTGCAGGTAAAAGAGGCGTTCCCGATTTTTTCTATCACGCGCTGTAGTGCCTTGATTTTGTTCCCGTGGCGATCGTATTCCGCGTGGAATTTATTAATCATGAATACCATGTTCGGGACGCAGATGACGATTAGTAACGGCGGGACCATCGCGGTCAGTAACGTGATTTTTAATCCCAGCATGGCCATTACCCCTACCGTCCAGCAGACACAGACTAACACGATGAGTAGACAGAATCCAACCGTCCGCAACGAGCGGAAGAAGAGGTAGAGGACGCAGGTGGTGACGAGTAACGAGAGGATGATGAACATGTACATCTCCACTTTCAGGTTTTCCGCGTTGACGACCCGGATGTATGGCAGGCCGGAATAGTGCATGTCAAGGCGGTATTTGTCACTGAATTCTTTCGTGATGCCGACGACTTCCTTGACAAGCCCGACGCGGGCAGGCGTTCGCATGACTTCCTCCGCGACGGTGAGCATCATCCCGTAGACGTGTTTTTCTTTGCTGAAGAGCGTGCCGTCGTAGAAGGGGAGCGATTCGACGATCCGCGTCAGGCTGTCCATCTGGCGTTCGTTCCTGATTTTCCCGGGGAACACCGGGGTGATCGCGAAGGCGCGGCGCACGGTGTCCTTCTGTAGGTTGTACGCGCTCGTGAGGTCTACCAGCGCTATCACGCCCGGCGTCGCGCGGACGCGTTCCCGGGTGGCGATCCAGTCGTTCATCTTGTCAAGCTGGTAGAAGGCGCTGTCCTGAAACCCGAAGACCATCACGTTGCCCTCCTGGCCAAAGGTCTCGTGGAACTCCTCGTAATCCATGTAGGCGCTGTCCGTCGCCGGTAACAACCCGGAATACTCGTAGGACATCTCTACCTTCCTGATCTGCCAGCCAAGCAAAAGCGTGACGCACGGGACGATGACGAGAATGGCGACCCGGTTGCGTAAAAGTATGCCTGCTATCTTGATCCACATGGTAGGGTTTGTTGTATTCGACGGGCAAAAGTAGGTAAATTATTTTGTTTCTCCGGGACGCTTTACGCGCCTCCCGGGCCATCGCGTTGTTATTGTCGCTACCCGCTTGACGCTGTTGGCAGGGCCGTTGTTATCGACGTCAAGCACGCCCGGTTTAGTGACAAGGGAAAGGCACGGGCGCGCGAGCCAGGAATCCGGTGGAACGCGGTGACGAATAGCGTGAATACCCCTCGCGCCAGTGACGATTTTCTTTTTGCACGGGATGAAAAATGGTATACCTTTACGGTGCATGTTTTAAAGAGAAGAAGCAATGAGAACGATGTACTTGATTATTTGTCTGGCGCTCGGCGCGTGTAGTCAATACCGGATGCTCCGGGTGGAGGTGCTGCAACCGGCCGCGGTGGAGCTTCGCGAGGGCAATTTTCTCTTCGTGGACAGGAATATCGTCCATGCCGGTGATACCGCGGGAGCGCGAGAACTGGAGGAGATCCTCGGCGTGAACCGCGCGACGCTGGTCGCGTGCTTGCGCGACGGGCTGACGGCGGGGCTGGAATGGGGGGCGCGGTCGGTGAACGTGGAGATAGCGCGGTCGTTACCGCGAGTCATCGCGACGGATAGCATACCGGGCGCGATGCCCCGCGAGGAGGTGTGGCGCGTGTCGGCCGGGAGTGACGCGGCATACGTCGTGGCGGTCGAGCATTGCAAGTTCCGGCGCGTTGGTCGGGAGGTAGACCTGGACGGGAACGTGTTACTCCGCGTCTACGAGACGATGGAGGGTCTGCCCGTCGACACGCTGACGAGCGACCGGCTGGCAGTGGACGCGGAAGTGACGGCAGGGGATTACAGCGGGAGCATCCGGGAGTTCTTCTACCAGAAAGGCTGGAGCCTGGCTGAATACCTCGTCCCGACGTGGCGACCGGTGGAACGACGCGTCTACACGGGCCACCGGTTACTGGAGGCCGGGGCTCGCCTGCTCGAGCAAGGGGAGACCGGTCGCGCGATGGAGACGTGGACGATGGCACTGGCAGGCGGTGAGGGATTGGCGACGCGGGCGGCGGTGAACATCTCCTGGTTGCTGGAGCTTGACGGTGCGTTCGAGGACGCGATCCGGTTGCTCGAGGAGCGTCTCGAGCGTGGAGGCGGGACGGCCCGCGCGTACATCCGTGAACGTGTCGCGATGCTGAAGCAACGACAGGCGGATAGCGATAGATTAGTAAACCAATTATATTAAGCACATGGACAATTTTGAATATCACAACCCGGTACGGGTAGTGTTCGGGAAGGGGAAAATTGCCGGGCTTGACCGGTTACTCCCCAAGTATTGTAGGCTCATGATGACGTATGGCGGCGGCAGCATCAAGCACAACGGCGTGTATGAACAGGTAAAAAAGGCGCTAAAAGACCGCGAGGTGACGGAGTTCGGCGGTATCGAACCGAATCCCCGGTACGAGACGCTGATGGAAGCCGTTGGGCGGGCGCGTCTCGAGAATATCGACTTCCTGCTGGCCGTCGGTGGCGGTTCGGTGATTGACGGCACGAAATTTATCGCGGCGGCGGCATGTTTCCCCGAGGGTGATCCATGGGACATCCTCTCAAAGGGTACGCCCGTCAAGGCAGCCCTGCCGATCGGCACGGTGCTCACGCTGCCGGCAACCGGCTCGGAGATGAACGGCAATAGCGTGATCACGCGGGGAATAACGTGGAGAGAAAAAGAGAAGCAGGAGAAAGAAAAGAAGACGTGGATCGAGCAGCGATTGAGCAAGTTGGAATCCCCCACGTTGATCTCCGCGCTGGAAGAGAAAGGAGTGGCGGCGGATAAACGGGCGAGGAACAGGTGTAACGTGGAGGCGGAGAAGCTATCGTTTAGCTCCCGGCATGTCCTCCCGCGATTCTCGGTGATAGATCCAGAGACGACCTACTCGCTGCCCCGCCACCAGGTGGCTAACGGGGTGATCGACTCCTTTGTCCACGTGATGGAGCAGTATTACACCACCGGCGCGGCGGACGCGCTCCAGGATCGCCTCGCGGAGGGTATCCTGAAAACATTGATCGAGCTGGGGCCGCGGCTGGTGCACGAGGAACCGGAATACGCGTCGCGCTCGACCTTCTCGTGGACGGCGACGATGGCGCTTAACGGGTTGATCGGGTGCGGCGTCCCGCAAGACTGGTCATCGCACCACATCGGGCACGAGTTGACGGCCTTGCACGAGCTGGATCACGGGGTGACGCTGGCTATCGTGCTGCCCGGCGTGATGCGAGAGACTTCCGGTAGCCGGCGTGAAAAACTGTTGCAGTACGCCGAAAGGGTGTGGGGGATCGATCCCTCGCGACCAGATGCCGGCGAGCTGGCCATCGCGGAGACGGAGGCGTTCTTCCGCGGGCTGGGCGTGAAGACGCGCCTCTCCGAGTACGGCATCGGGATGGAAACAATCGAACAAATCGCGACGCGCCTGCAGAAACGGGGCGAGTTCGAGCTGGGAGGAATACCGGACGTGAATACCGGTAACGTGCGGACGATACTGGTGTCGCGGCTGTAACTCATGACGTCGACGCTAAAGATATACAAGGCCTCCGCGGGATCGGGGAAGACCTTCGCGCTGACGATGGAGTTCTTCAAGATCGTCTTCGCGTCGCCCCGGGAGTACAAGAACGTGTTGGCCGTGACCTTCACGAACAAGGCAACCGGGGAGATGAAGTCGCGTGTCGCGCGGGAACTGCACAAGCTGGCGCGCGGCGAGGAGAGCGCTTACCGGCGGGAACTGGCCGAGAGCTTGCTCCTCTCCGACGAGCAGTTGAAGGAACGGGCGACGATATTGCAAACGGCTATCCTGCACGATTACGGGCGCTTCTCCGTGACAACCATCGACCGGTTTTTCCAACGTCTTCTCAAGGCCTTCGCGAGGGAGATGGGGGTGTTTATCGGGTATAACGTCGAGCTGGATAGCGGGAATATCCTCTCGCGGGCGGTGGAACGACTGATGCAACGCGCGAGCGAGGAACGCGAGCTGGGACAGTGGATCGCCGAACTGATGGAGAGGAACGTGGAGGAGGCGCGGTCGTGGAACGTGAAGGATAAGATTTTCTCGCTGGGGCTGGAACTTTTTAACGAGGAGTACAAGTTGTTCGACGAGCAGCTGCTGGAACGGTTCGCCGACCGGGAGTTCCTGAGACGCTATCGCCGCTTCCTGGACGAGATGATCTCCACTCACGAGAAGGATCTCGAGGAGCTTGGGCGGCGCGGCTGCCGGGTGATAGAGGAGGCCGGGCTGTCGCCGAACGATTTCAAGCGGGGCGCGAGGGGCTTTATCTCCCTCTTCTCCCGGGCGCGAGAAGGCGCGATCGAGTCGATCTCCGCTACCGCCCGCGCGACAGCAGATAAACCGGAAGAGTGGACGAGCAAGCAGCAGGAGAAGGGCGTCGCGGCACGCGTGCAGGAGGTCTACCCGGGGCTGAACGAGCTACTGAAGGGGATTATCTCCCTGCATGACTCGGGAAACAGGGCCTACCGCTCGGCCTGCCTCCTGAAGTCCAACCTCTACCAGCTGGGGATATTGAACGACCTCTACCGGGAGGTGAGGCGGTGTTGCGAGGAGAAGGGCGTCATGCTGCTGAGCGATACCACGCACCTCCTGAACCTCCTGGTCGGGGGGAACGAGGTCTCGTTCATCTTCGAGAAGTGCGGCAATTTCTACCACCATGTCATGATCGACGAGTTCCAGGATACTTCTACACTACAATGGGCGAACTTCCGCCCGCTGGTGGCGAACGCGCTCGCGGGTGGTGGGGAGGCCATGCTGGTGGGGGACGTGAAGCAAAGTATTTATCGCTGGAGAAACGGGGACTGGCGACTGCTGGCCGGCGGGGTGGAGGAGGAATTCAAGGCGTTCGGCGTCGAGACGGCGTCGCTCGATCGCAACTGGCGCAGCCGGCGGGAGGTCGTGGAGTTTAACAACTGCTTCTTTCGCGAGGCGGCCCGGCGACTGGGGATGCTCTTCGACGAGGAGTTCGGGGCAAGCGATAGCCCTTACTCGCGGGATATTACCGGGGCATACGCCGGGCTGGAACAGGAGGCGCGCAGGGAAGGAGGCGGGCGCGTGGAGGTGCGCTTCGCGGGGGAGGATGACGAGGACGACGAGGCGATCATGGAGCGGGTGACAGGCGCGATCCGCGACGCTACCCGACGGGGCGTGCAGCTGAAAGATTGTGTCATCCTCACGCGGACGAGGACGGAAGGGGCGTTCGTGGCCGATTACCTGATGGAGTATAACAAGCAGGAGGACGACGCGACGATGAAGATCCCTTTCGTCTCTAATGACGCGTTATTTATCGCCTCGTCGCCCTACGTGAAGCTGATCGTGAACGTGCTCCGTTACATTGCCGAACCGTTCGACGAGATCAATCACGCGGCGCTGCTCTACCGCTACTTGACCTTCGCGCGGGACGGGGAGCCGGGGGCCCTCGACGGGATCTTCCGTTCTGTACGGCAAACGGGAGAGGCCGGGGGATGGCCGCCAGACCTCGCGTGGCTGCAACGGGCCGTGAACCCGCTCTCCGGGTCGCTCTTCGAGGGGGTGGAGGAGATCATCCGACGTCTCGAGCTGGGCACGCGGCAGGAGGAAACGCCGTACCTCGTGGCCTTCCAGGACGCGGTATTCGAGTACGAGGAGACGAACCCGAATAGCATCCCGCTCTTCCTCGAGTGGTGGGAGAAAGAGAAGACTAAACGGGTGCTCTCCGCCCCGGAGGAGATAAATGCCGTCCGCGTGCTGACGATCCACAAGTCGAAGGGGCTAGAGTTCCCCGTCGTTATCCTGCCGTTCTGCGGCTGGGAGCTGGATCCCGCGCGACCCACCCGCCGCGTCTGGGGGCATAACCGCGAAGAGGGGTTCAGGGTGCTGGAGATGGCGCCGTTGAATTACTCGTCGCGCCTGAAGGAGTCTTACTTTAGCGACGATTACCACGAGGAGCACGCGCGGGCTTACGTGGACAATCTGAACCTGCTCTACGTGGCGTTGACCCGCGCCGCCGACGAGCTTTATCTCTTCCCCCGCGCCCCGCGGATTAACAAGGAGGGGAAGCCGGCGGACGTCGGCGCGTTGCTTTACCAGGTGCTGGAAGTGCTCGCCCTCCCCGGGTGGGACAAGGGAAAGGGGCTACTGGTCATCGGGGAGCAGCAACGCGCGCGGGAAGAAGTGCCGGCCGCGACCGATCACCTGTATTTAAAGGAGTATCCCGTCCACGATCTCGAGGGGCGGGTGAGTATCCGTTGCCGGCGCGAGGAGTTCGCGGGAGATGATCCCGGCGAGAAACGGGGCGCGCCCGTGAACGAGGGCAAGCTGTTACATGAACTCTTCAGGCGGGTGATCAAGCGAGATGACGCGCGCCCCGCCGCCCGTTCCCTCCGGCTGGAGGGGGTGATCCGGGCGGAAGAGGAAGAACGCTACGCGAGACGGGTAGAGGAATACCTGTCGCGCCCGAATGTCTCCGGTTGGTTTGACGGTCGTTGCCAGGCGATCAACGAGCGGGAGATTCTCCTCCCGTCGGGCCGTCGCGTGCGCCCTGACCGGGTGATGATTGACGGGGGGCAGGTCATCGTTGTCGATTACAAGTTCGGGCGGGTGCAGGCGAACGATCACGCGTCGCAAGTGCGCCTGTACTGCGACTCTCTCTCTCTCATGAATCACGGGAATATCTCCGGCTATCTCTGGTACGTGACCCTGGACAAGGTCGTGCAAGTGGTGTGACCTCCCGCGGGGTCACGGGAGGAGGGGCGTCACGCCTTGTTCATCCACGCGGAAAATCTTGAACTCGACGGCGTGCAACCGGAGGATCTCGTCGATATGTTCCCTGTTCGTGTCGGTGATAAAGACCTGCCCGAAGCGGTTGCCGGAGACAACCTGCACGATCTGGCTGACCCGTCCCGCGTCCAACTTGTCAAAGACATCGTCGAGCAGCAGCAGTGGTTTCATCCCCGTGATCCTCGTCAGGTAAGTAAACTGCGCGAACTTCAGGGCCGCGAGGAAGCTCTTCTTCTGTCCTTGTGATCCCAACTTCTTCACTGGATACCCCTCGAGCGTCAAGGCGATATCGTCGCGATGGATGCCGACGGTAGTATACGTCAGCAGCCTGTCCCGCGCGAGGCTTTCCCGCAGGGCGGCGAGCAGCCCGCCGGGAGGCGCGGTCGCGACGTAACGCAGCGCCACCTGCTCGCGTCCCTCCACGAGCTGATCGTGGAAGAGGCGAAACTCCGTCTCGAGCTCACGCGTAAACGCCTCGCGCTTTTGCAGGATCACGTTCCCGTTCTCGGCCAGTTGCTCGTCCCACGCGGCCATCATCTCCTCGTCGACGCCTCGCCCGGCACACGCCTTGAGCAGGCTATTGCGTTGCGCGAGCGCCCGGTTATACCGGATCAGGCGGAGAAGGTATTCCTTGTCGCACTGGCTAATCACGCCATCGACAAAGCGGCGGCGCTCCTCGCTTCCCCCGTCGATGAGCAGCGCGTCTGCCGGGGAGATCATCACCAGCGGGAGCAGCCCGATATGATCCGAGAGGCGCTCGTAGCTCTTTTTATTTCTCTTGAACACCTTCCGCTCACCGCGTTTAAGCCCGCAATGAATATCGATCGCCTCGTCGTCCCGCTCGTATCGTCCTTGAAGGAGGAAAAACGGCTCGCCGTGGCGGATATTCTGCGCGTCGGGTAGGTTAAAATAGCTCCTGCACATGGAAAGGTGGTAAAGCGCGTCCAGGATGTTTGTCTTGCCCACGCCGTTGTTCCCGATAAAGCAGTTGAACCCCGGGGAGCACTCGATGACGGCCTCCTCGATGTTCTTGTAATTGACAATGGTTACACTCTTGATGATCATGTCCGGTAAATATTACGCGCCCGTAAAGGTATAAAAAAAGAGAAACGACACGGGGGGGATTAACGGGCGCTCGCCGGCAACTACACCTTATGATGGCGCGAAAAATTTTTTTT
>JAITJA010000118.1 GCA_031279175.1 Odoribacteraceae bacterium | reverse complement strand
GACGGGCGGCGCGAACGGCATGATCGCGGACGCTAACCCGCTGGAGAGCCCCCCCGACGCGGATTTCAGCCAGCGCCAGACCGTCGAGTTCCGCTGCCCCGACGGCTCCGCGGACGTTTACCTCCTGCTCGCCGGGCTGGCCGTGGCCGCCAGGCACGGGTTCGAAACCGCCGACGCGGTCGCCCGCGCGAGGGAACGGTACGTGGACGTGAATGTCTTCTCCGACCGGGAGGTGGCTAACCGCCTGGCGCGCCTGCCCTCCTCCTGCTTCGAGTCCGCCGCCTGCCTCCAGGAACAACGGGAGATCTTCGAACGACACGGCGTGTTCGCGCCCGCGCTCGTCGACGGGACAATTACCGCGCTCAGGCAATTCAATGACAGGTTCCTCCGGCAGGAAATACAAGCCGACCCCGGGAAGCTCATGGAGCTTGTCCAACGATTCTTCCACCGCGGGTAACCCCCAGGGATTAACGAAAAACCTTGCATGACCGGTCGCCGACAGGGCATTGTCGACGGACGACAGGGCATTGTCGACAGACGACAGGGCATTGTCGACGGACGACAGGGCATTGTCGACGGACGACAATGCTCTGTAGACGGACGACAATGCTTTGTCGACAGACGACAATGCTCTGTCGACGGACGACAATGCTCTGTCGACAGACGACAATGCTTTGTAGACAGACGACAATGCTCTGTCGACAGACGACAATGCTCTGTCGACGGTCGACAATGCTTTGTAGACGGTCGACAATGCTTTGTAGACAGACGACAATGCTTTGTAGACGGTCGACAATGCCCTGTCGACGGTCGACAAAGCATGATTTCACGAGGATTTAGAGGCGCAGGGAGCAGGAGACCCCCACTTGTTTCCCGTTAAAGAAGGGTCGGATAAAGATCATTGGCTCGCGTTTTCTCTCGAGCGCGTTTCGTATAGAGGGGTAGAGCCAGTAGGCGAGTTTTGTATTCAACATGCCCAGTCCGGCTCCGGCGAGAACGTCGCCCACCCAGTGTTTGTTATTGTACACGCGGCACGCGCCGGTGAATGTCGCGACGATATACCCGGCGATGCCATACCAGATGGAGACGTCCTTGTACTCCTGCCACAGGAACTCCGCGCTCGCGAAGGCGACCGCCGTGTGTCCCGAGGGGAAAGAGTTACGGGCCGACCTGTCGGGGCGTTCTTCCCGCGTGGTATACTTGAGCGCGTTCACCGACGCGAGCGTGAAAAACGCGGACATGGCGAACAGCGCGTTTCTCTCCGCGCGGGAGTGTTTCCCCTTTATCCCGGCGAGGTCCAGGGCGTAGACGGCGACGGCGGGAAGATATTGCGTGAAGTCGTTCGCGCGGATCTTGGCCGGCGGGTGGAGGATAATCCCGTGGCCGACGGCATAGTTCAACAGGTGGACGCGGGAGGCAGCGATGGCCTCGATCGTCCCGTAGGCCACGAGCGCGGCAGGCACGACGAGTTGACCTGAAGAGAACGCGGGCGAGAAACGTCCCGGCCCGTCATCGCTCGCCGCCACCGCCGGGCGGGGGGAGAGCGTCGCGATGAGCGTCCACGCGATGACGCGGACGACATGCTTGTAATAACGATAAGGATACATGGTTTTCACGAATCACACTTTAAATACACACGCCGCGAATGTAGCGCTTTGTTAGTGATTTTCGCGACGGGCCGCGGGGAAGGTGAGATTATTTCGTACGTTCGCGGGAAAGAGATGAATTTTATGAAGAAAATGATGTTTTTAATCGCTCTCGCGGTCACCGGGTGGCGCGCGACGGCACAAGACGATGACCGCGGGTATGTCGTGAAGGTGGGGGACGCGGCCCCGGCTATCGAGTTGCTTTTCCTCGACGGGACGCGGCAACGGCTCGAGGAGACGCGCGGGAAGGTGGTCATGCTGCAATTCACGGCGAGCTGGTGCGGGGTGTGCCGCCAGGAGATGCCCCACATCGAGCGGGATATATGGCAAAAGCACAAGGAAGACCCGCGGTTCGCGCTGTACGGTATCGACCTCAAGGAGTCGATGGAGGTGACCGGGCAGTTCGCCAGGGAGATGAAGATTACTTACCCGCTGCTGCTGGACCCGGAAGGGAAGGCTTTCTATTCCGTGGCCGCGCGAGGGGCCGGCGTCACCCGTAACGTGATCATCGACAAGAAGGGGAAGATCGCTTTCCTCACCCGCCTGTATGACAAGAAGGAGTTCGCGGAGATGATCGCGGTCATCGAACGACTACTGGAGGAGTGATCAGCGTCGACGACGCGACCAGCGGGAGGTGTAGATGAATAACAGGATCACGAGTATTAATATCGCGAATAGCGACGCGAGGAGGGGAACGGGAGGGGGAACGGCAGGAGTGCCAGCAAGGGGAACGGCAAGGGGAACGGCGGCCTCCAGCTCCCGCTCGAGATCGTCGGGCAGCAGGGGGAAGAAGTCAATCCCCGTCCACGTCTCGACGCTGTCCACGGGCACGAGGTATCCCTCCGGCGGCCGGTCGCCTCGCTCGTTTGGCGCGAGGAAGGCGACCATCTGCCTCCTCGCCGGCGAGTAGAACAGCTTGTAAAAGAAACCGGGGACGGTAACGCGATTCGCGCCGATCGTCCCCTTGTTGTCGCGGAAGAGCGGGCCGGTGACCACGTGCAGGGTGTCGTCGCCCGCCATTTTTCTTACTTTTTCCTCTATTTTTTTCCAGATTCCCCGGTTGAAGGCGGGGGTTTGCGGCGAGATGTTGGACATGTAGAAGGTCTCGCTCATGGCTTGCTCGTCGAAGGCCATGTCCGCCGCCGGGCAGAGGTGGCCGCGGTCGTATCCCGACCGGAGGTAGTCGGCAGGGGACGCGGAGAGTCCCTCGAGCAGGGGATCTTCCCGGAAGTCGTTCGTTCGCTTGACGGCCTCCCCCGGCGTTGCCGCGAGCTTGTAGTATACCCAGTTTGCTTGCTTGTGACAGGGATTATAACCCAACGCGTAACGCGCGTGCCTGACCAGGATTCCCTCTCCCGCCGGGAGTAGTTCGTCCCGGTTGTCTCGCGCGTGGCCGTACCCCGGTAGGAAGAGGAGGGCCAGCAGGAGGGACGGCAGGGGGCCCCTACATGTTTTCAATGGAGATGTTTTCCAGTGCCTTGGCGAAGGTGTCGTCGCGTTGCAGGAAGACGGGGAAGAATCCGGCGTCGTCCATGACGTGCCGGGCGATGTAGGCCTTGGCGCGGTTGTCGATTAGCGCGCGCGACGCCTTGATGCCCGCCTCGTCGCGTTTCAGTCCTCGTTTCTCCGCGTAGTTCGCGACATCGTTGACGAGGTTATAGGCATTCAGGTAGTCGAGGATCTCCTTGACCTCCTTTTTCCCGGCGAGCCTCGCGCGGTGTCGGTCCATGAAGTCGATCGTGAACTCGTAGAGGAAAGACGTCCGGATCAGATCCGAGAAATAGCCGGAAGTTCCTGCCGTGTCCACCGGGACGAAGATATCCGGCATGATCCCGCCCCCGCCGTAGACGGGCCTCCCCCCGAGGGTAAAGAACTTCAGGTTCTCGTCGAAGACGATGCTATCCTTTTCCAGCAGCTCCCCGTGCTGCGCGCGTTCGCCGAGTTCGCCGTAATACTTCTCCTTTCCCCCCTCGTACGACCGCTGGATGGATCGCCCCGACGGGATGTAATAGCGGGCCACGGTGAGGCGTAACGCCGACCCGTCGGGTAGCAGTCGCTGCTCCTGTACCAGTCCCTTGCCGAAGGACCGCCGGCCGATGATCACGCCCCTGTCGTTATCCTGTATGGCCCCGGCGAAGATCTCGCTGGCCGATGCGCTCAACTCGTCGATCAACACGGCGAGCTGGATCTCCTTGTACTTTCCCCGTCCCGTGGAGCGGTATTCCTTTCGCGGGGAGGCGTTCCCGAGGGTATAGAGCATGAGGCGGTCGGCGTCGAGGAACTCGTTCAGCATGTTGAGGGCGATATTAAGCACGCCCCCCTCGTTCCCCCGGAGGTCGATGACGAGCTTTCGCGCGCCCCTGGTGGTCAGGTCCGCGATGGTACGGTTCATCTCCGCGAGCGTGTTCATGTCGAAGATCGAGACGCGGATATAGCCTGTCGTGTCGTTCGCCATGAAGGCCACCTCGACGCTCTTCAGTGGGATACTTCCCCGGGTGATCTGCTTGACGACGGGGTTTGCCTCACCCGTCCTGTGTATGACCAGGCTGACGTCCGTTCCGATCTCCCCTCTCATCATTCCCATGATCTTATCGCTGGACATCTTCCTTCCCGCCACGATAGAGTCATCCACCTGTACGATCCGGTCGCCGTCGCGAACGTCAATGGCCTCCGACGGGCCACCCGGCACGACCTTGATCACGACGACGGTATCCCTGTACTTGTAGAATTGTATGCCGATTCCCCCGAAGTTGCCCATGATACTCTCGTTCGTCCGCTGCATATCCTTCGCGGGGATATAGACCGTGTGCGGGTCCAGTTCCTGCAACAGGGCCGGGATCGCGACGTCCTCCTCGAGGTGGGCGACGTCCACGCTATCCACGTACGAGTGGGCGATCATGCCGAGTATCCAGTCCAGCTTGCTCCCGTTGACGGGCAGGAAAGCGCGGCCCGCTACTTGCCGCTGCTGCTTCACGGCAGGGGCGATCATTATCCCAAACACGACCGCCAACGCCAGCACGACGGGCGTCATCACGGTCTTTAGAGTTCTCTTGTCCATACTATTCTGTTTCATTTAAGTCTATTAATAATACCTCTATCCCGGCTTGTCGTAACAGGAGCACGCCGTCGATGCTGCGGTAGTCCTCCGAGTAGACCACGCGCTTGATGCCGGCCTGTATGATCAACTTGGCGCACTCGATGCAGGGGGAGGAGGTCACGTAGAGTGTAGCCCCCTGGCTGCTATTATTTGACTTGGCGACTTTCGTGATCGCGTTTGCCTCGGCGTGCAGGACATAGGGCTTCGTGTGATTTTCCTCGTCCTCGCAGATGTTCTCGAAGCCGGAGGGGGTCCCGTTATAGCCGTCGGAGATAATCGCGCCGTCGCGCACGAGCAACGCGCCCACCTGCCGTCGGCGGCAATAGGAGTTCTCCGCCCATATCCGGGCCATTCTCAGGTAGCGTCTATCCAGTAGTGATTGTTTTGACATGCGCGCGATATTAAGGGGGCCGCGTTACTTCTTTCGTCCCACCAGCTCGCGGATCACCTCCCGGAAGGTCTCCTTGAACTCTTCCTTCACGCGGATCTCCTCGAGGATCTCGTTTCCTTTCTCGATATACTCGTTAATCTTCTGCCGCGCCAGCACGTCGACGCCCAGGCGGTTATAGATGGCGGTTACTGCCTCGATCTTCCGCGCCGGGTCAAAATCCCGCGCGGCGAGCCACCCGCGCAGCTCCTCCAGCGTTTCGCCTCGCGCCAGCTCCAGTGCCTTCACCAGCAGGTAGCTCTTCTTGTTGATCAAGATATCCCCGCCGATATTCTTGCCGAAGTCGTTGACGTTACCGTACGCGTCCAGGTAATCATCCTGCAACTGGAAGGCCTGTCCGAGGTATCCGCCCATCTTGTACAATGCCGCGTACTCCTCCTCCGGCGCCCCGGCGATCAGCGCCCCGTGCCGGAGACTCCCGGCGATCAGCACGGAAGTCTTCAGGTAGATCATCGTCAGGTACTCTTCCTCGGAGACGTTATCGCGGGTCTCGAACTCCATGTCGTACTGTTGTCCCCGGCAGACGTCCAGCGCCACCTGGTTAAAGCCGTCGATACCGCGGCGGAGGTACTTGTCATCGCAATACTCGATATACTTGTACGCCGTGACGGCGGCCGCGTCACCGCTGAGGATGGCCACGTTACTGTTCCACTTCTTGTGCACGGTCTGTCGGCCCCGTCTCAAGCTGGCGTCATCCATCACGTCATCGTGCAGCAGCGTGTAATTATGAAAAATCTCTATCCCGATAGCCGGCTTCAGGGCCTTCTCCACGTCATCGCGGTAGAGGTTATACGCCAGCAGGGCCAGCAGCGGGCGCAATCGCTTCCCGCCGTCCTCCAGCATGTAAATAATCGGCTCGTAAAGCGAGCGCGGTTCCCCGGCATACTCTTTCCTTTCCAGTTCTACCCGGATCATCTCTCGAAGTTCATCAATCGCGTACATGATATTTCGTTTAACAGGTCGCTAAAGTATAAAAAAAAACCGTCACGGGAGGAGTGCCCCGGGTTTAGCCGCGCTGATCGTCACGCGGGCGGGGAAGACCAGCCGCGGGTCGCCCCGTCGCGTTACAGAACGGTAGATATCCGCTATCGAGCGGTTCACCTTTTTATTAAAGATGACCTTACCGTTAGCGATCACCTTCACCTTCCGGTCGAGGTCTGCCATGTCATCGTTGAGCAAGATCTCCACCGACGAGTAATCGCACTCGAGGATCGCGAACGTGTTCCCTTCCCGCGTGACGACGAGCCGCGCGCCCTCGCGGGCCTCGTTGACAGGGACGGAGAGCCAGTAGAAATTATCGCGCGGCACGTCGTCCTGTTGCCACACGATCTTGGCAGGGAGCGCGTCCCTCCTGAACGAGGCCATCCAGGGGATCGCGAGCGTGTCCTGTCTATCCATCCAGTGACCTTTCCCGGCGGCGACGCGCGTCTCGTGCCGGTAGCCCCCGGGGTCGGCCGCGGCCAGGCTATCCAGCTTCCTGCCAAACTTCACCGCCTCCTCGTTCCGCCTGTAAGCCCCGTCATTCTCCCCGACCCATATCGCGAAGCCGATATTCCGCGCGCTGGCTGGCGAGACACTCCCGGGATGCCCGGCCATCATTGCCGCGGCCGCCCAGTAATCGGCCATGCGCGGCGCCAGGCGGTACACGCCGTCCCCGCCGGCGGAGTAACCCGCGAGGTACACCTTGTCGGGATTTACACCTGCCTCGACGACGGCCAGGCGTACCAGCAACGAGAAGAGCGTGTCGACGTGCGGTTGAAACCACATGTTCCACGCGTCCACGGCGGCCCGCGGCGTCACGTAGACCCCCTCGGCGGGGGCATACAGGCGCGCCTGGTTGCGCCACTGCCCGTCGTTAATTTCCGCCCGCGTGTTCCCGCCGCCGTGCATCGAGATATACAGCGACCGCCCATCCCCGGGCATCTCCCCGAAGACCCGGTAATCGAACGGCATCGCGTACTGCCCGTGCACGATTCGCTTCTCCTGCCATTCCTTCCCGCGCGTCGCCTTGAGCGCCTCTTGCTCGCGGGTCAGCAACAGCCGCGAGGCTTCCGCCGCCTCTTCTCTTGACAGTGGCGAACGCGCGAACGCTTGTCTCTCGATAGCCGCGCCGTTATCGCGGGTCAGCCACTCTTTTAACTCCCCCACGCGTTGTCCGGTGGCCGGGAATGAAAGCGCGCACGCCAGCGCGGTGCACGTGAAAATACCTGTCTTCCTTTTCATCTTCATTTCTTCATTATTGATTTGAGTAAAGAGATCACTTGTATACCCTCCCGGCGGGTCGCGTACAGGAAAAAGATCCCGCACAGCAGCGCGTTCAGCGGGTATCTCGCCACGTCAGCGAGGTCCCGGGCGAGCAGGCCGGCCCCGACGAGCATCCCACAGACGAGCGCGTGCTCACCGATCCGCCGCAAGTCGTATGGAACGGGATAATAGCGGCGGTTAAGCGCGTAGCTCGCGATCACCATTGCCACCTCGCACGCCAGCCGCGTTATGGCCGCCCCGGTATATCCCAGCGTCGGAACGAGGAGGATGCCGAAGAGGATCGTGAAAACCAGCCCCGTCATCGTGATCGCGATCCCGAACACCGTCCGGTTCGCCTGCTTGTACCAGAAAGAAAGGTTGAACACGACCCCTGAAAGAATGTTCGACGCGAGCACCAGCGGCAATATCTTCATCCCCTCCCGGAACTCCTTCCCGAGCAGCAACGCGAACAGGTCGGCGAAAAGCGTGATCACGAGAAACAGCCCCGACGCCACGATCATGAAATACTTCATCGCCGCCGCGTTCACCCGCCCGAACTCCTCCCGCTGGAAGCCCGAGAGAAGGTAAGGCTCTAACGCGTAACGGTACACCTGCACGAACAGCGGCAGGATGACGCCTATCTTGACCACCGCGCCGTACACCCCGAGCGTTGACAGTGCCACGTCTGCCGGCATCAGGTACTCGATCATCAGCCTATCGATAAACTCGTTCGCGGTGCCGGCGATACCGCCCGCGAGCAACGGCGCCGAGTATACAAGCACCGGACGCAGTACCCGCCACGATAACCCGGGACGCGCGACGTCTCGCGAACGACACAGGAGCGCGAACGTCACCACGCTCGCCACCAGGTTAGCGACGAACACGTATCCCGGCATGAACGACGCGTCCCATGCCCGCGAGATCCACCCGCCACCGGCAGCCAGCAACGGCAGCGCGCTATAAAAAAACACGCATAACGCCGCGTTGACCATCACCGATATGATCTTCAGCATCACGAACCGTTTCGCGTCCCCCCGCGCCCGCAGGCGGCAGAAGGGTATACTGCCCGCCACGTCTACCGCGATCACGCACGCCACGATCCAGACGAACGACGGGTGATCTCCGTATCCCATCGCCGGGGCAAGGCGCGACGCGAAACAACTCGCCACCACCGCGAATACCACCGCCGCCACCAGCACCGCCCCCCACGTCGACGAGAACAACGCCCGCCGCTCGCCCTCCGTACGCGACAGGCCGGAAAACCGGAAATACCCCGTCTCCAGCCCCATCGTCAGCGCCACCAGCGCGAAGGGAATTACCGCGTACATCCCCGTCACCACGCCGTACTCCTCCCCCGTCAACACCCGCGTCAGGTAGGGCGTCAACAAGTAATTCAGCATGCGCGCCACGATGCTACTGATCCCGTACATGGCCGTCTGGCCGGCAACCCCGCGTAATGACATGTTCATCGTTATTGTTTCCCCGCGAATGTACGAGATTTTCCCGGATTCGCTCCCCGGCTGCTTTCCGGCGGAATATCGTACCTTTGCCCGACTGATACCTCGTAACATGACCGGAACAATCATCAACACCGCGGCCATCGTCGCCGGAAGCTTGCTGGGAACGTGGATTCGCGCCCGGCTATCCAGGAAGATCATCGACACGCTCTTCCAGGCCATGGGCCTCGTCACCATCGCCATCGCCATACCGATGACTACCCGGTCGGGGAACTTCCCGCTCGTCGTCATCGCCATCGCCTCCGGGACGATCATCGGGCAATGGATCGACCTCGACGGCGCCGTGAAACGACTGGCCGCGCGCCTGCAACGACGGCTCGCCGCGCGGGACGACGCCTCAGGTAATTTCGCCCGGGGGCTTGTCACCGCGACCATGCTCTTTTGCGTTGGATCGATGGCCATCCTCGGGCCCATCGAGGAGGCCGCGGGAAATACCCCGTCGCTCCTCTACACGAAGTCCATCATGGACGGCGTCGCCGCCACTGCCCTCGCCGCCTCCTTTGGCGTCGCCATTCTCTTTAGCTCCATCCCCGTGCTCCTCTACCAGGGGGCGATTACCCTTTGTGCCGTCGCCGTCGCCGGCGTCGCCAGCGAGGCGCTTGTCGATAACCTCTCCGCTACCGGCGGGATCCTCCTCGTTGGTCTCGGGATAACCATACTCAAGGTGAAGGAGGTGAATATCGTCAACATGCTCCTCGCGCTGCCTATCGCCGCTATCCTGACTGTCTCCGGCCTGCTCGATTAGGATAACAACCGGGAGGACCCTCCCGGCTGCCTTTGCAACGCTGTTACCTACCCTGTTCACGCCGTGAACAGCCTTGTTCACGCTGTTAGGTACCCTGCCAACACTGTGAACAGCCTTGTTCACGCTGTGAACAGCCTTGTTCACGCTGTTAGGTACCCTGCCAACACTGTGAACACCCTTGTTCACGCTGTGAAATGCCTTGTTCACGCTGCGAACACCCTTGTTCACGCTGTGAACAGCCTTGTTCACGCTGTGAAATGCCTTGTTCACGCTGTGAAATGCCTTGTTCACGCTGTAAAATGGCTTGTTAACCGGGTTAGATTGGCTGTTCAAAAGATGTCGCGGTTGTCAAGGAGGAAGCGGGCGCGGGTATCCCGTTATCTTCCCGTTTTTTGACGGGAGAAACTTGCAGGACTTCGATGAAATCTGCATCTTCGCGGCTCGGAATCAAGTGACATGAATATAAACAAGGACACGATGGCAAGCAAGCAGGGGGCTCCCCTCGACGGGCCGGGCCGGGCAGGAAGTAGCCTGGCCGCGGGTGGCGCGGCGCGAATGTGGCGCTAAACGCGTGATTTTCTTGTTTCATGCCGCGGCGCGGCGCCCGTTTTATCATTCAATAATTTCAATTTCATGGAAGTTAAATATTTTCACTATCGCGAGGAGTTCCACCTGGAAGGGGGCGGGCGGTTACCCGGTTTCACGATCGCCTACCACACGTACGGTCGCTTGTCATCGAAGAAAGACAACGTGATCTGGGTGTGTCACGCCCTCACGGCCAACTCGGACGTGAAAGAGTGGTGGCCAGGGACGGTGGAGAAAGGGAAATTCCTCGACCCGGATCGCTATTTCGTGGTGTGCGCGAACATTCTCGGGTCGCACTACGGGACGACGGGGCCGTTGAGCGTGAACCCGGAAAGCGGGCGGCCGTGGTACGGGACGTTCCCGGCCATTACCACGCGCGACATGGCCCGGCTTCACGCGATACTGAAGACTCACCTGGATATCGATAGCGTGAAATTGTTGATCGGTAGCTCGATTGGCGGTTTCCAGTGCATGGAGACCGGTATCATGTTCCCGGATTTCGCGCGGAATATCGCGTTGATCGCTACCGCGGCGCGTTCCTCCCCGTGGGCGATCGCGCTGAACGAGTCGCAACGCATGGCTATCGAGCTGGACCCGACGTTCGGGGACGAGGACCCGGGGGCCGGGTCGGTGGGGATGGGCGTGGCGCGGTCTATCGCCCTGCTGAGTTACCGCGGACAACCGGCCTATGACAAGACACAGGCGGACGAGGACGAGAAGGATACGCTGTCTGGCTACCGGGCAACGAGTTACCAGCGACACCAGGCCGATAAGCTGCGCCGCCGGTTTAACGCGTACTCGTATCACTTGCTGACGCGGGCGATAGACTCGCACGACGTCGGGCGGGGACGCGGGGGGGTCGAGGCGGCGCTGGAACGGGTCAAGAGCCGTTGCCTGATCGTCTGTATCAGCTCGGATATCCTGTTTCCCGTCTCCGCGCACGAGGTGCTGCGCCGCTGTATCCCCCGTCGCGAGTACGCCGTCATCGATTCTGATTTCGCGCATGACGGTTTCTTGATCGAGCACGAGCAATTAAATAACATCATACTAAAATTCTTGGAAAATGAGTAAACTAACGATTGGACTATTTGGCTTTGGCGTCGTCGGCGAGGGGTTGTGTAACGTGTTGGCAAAGGTGCAGATGAGGGACGCCATCGTGAAGAAGATTTGCATCCGCGATAGCGCCAAGCCGCGCTCTCTCCCGCTGGAGTTGTTCACCGACCGGGCGGATGATATCCTGGATGACCCGGAGATTAATCTCGTGGTGGAGCTGATCGATGACGCCGACGCGGCGTATCATATCGTGAAGCGGGCGCTGGCGAACGGGGTCCCGGTGGTCTCCGGCAACAAGAAGATGCTGGCGTATCATCTCGAGGAGCTGATCGCGTTACAGGAGGCGCGGAAGGTGGCGCTGTTGTACGACGCGTCGGCGTGCGGGAGTATCCCGGTGATCCGTAACCTGGAGGAGTATTACGATAACGAGCTGCTGATCTCCGTGAAGGGGATATTGAACGGCTCGTCGAATTTTATTCTCTCGAAGATTTTTAACGAGAACATGGAGTACGGCGAGGCGCTTCGCATGGCGCAGGAGCTGGGTTTCGCCGAGAGCGATCCCACGTTTGACGTGGAAGGTTACGATTCGCTGTTCAAGCTGGTGATCATCACGATGCACGCCTTCGGGACGTACGTGCACCCGGACAAGCTGCTGACGTTCGGTATCAGCAAGCTCGGGCCCGCCGATATTCGCTACGCGCGGGAGAAAGGGGTGCGCGTGAAGCTGGTGGCGCAGGTGGTGAAGCTGAGCCCGGACAAGTTCACGATGTTCGTGTTGCCGCAGCTGATCACGAGGGAGAAGTATATTTATAGCGTGGAGGACGAGTTTAACGGTGTCGTGATCAAGGGCGAGTGCTACGGCAAGCAGTTCATGTTCGGGAAGGGGGCCGGCGGCTACCCGACCGGGTCGGCGGTGCTGAGCGATATTACCGCGCGGCTGCACGATTACCGGTACGAGTACAAGAAGAGGAACGGGTGCACGCGTTTCTCGTACACGGACGATTGCTCGTTCCGCCTCTACCTGAGGTACGCGCGGGAGGAGGACCTGGCGCTGTTTCCCTTCACGGCGATCACCGAACGGTACTGGAGCGACGATTACAGGTATGTCATCGGGTATATCCGGCTCGCCGACCTGGTGGCTATCAAGGAGGAGATCGCGACGCGGGATCTCTTTATCGCCGCCGCGCCGCTGAATTGACGTCGCGCTCGATAGAAAACAACGAGGGTGTACCGGCCGGTACACCCTCGCGGTGTTTACAGGTGGTCGCCAGGCTACAAGCGCGCCTTGACGGCCTTCCCGAGTTCTTTCAACGGGACGACGATCTCCGCCGCGCCGCAGGAGTATGGCCCGAGCGCGTACGGGGGGTAGGTGAAGATCATCTCCCCCGCCGAGAAGTTGACGGCCGTGGAGTTGCCCAGCCTCGGGCGATCCGTGAAGCAGCCGTCCGGGTTGTCCAGGCGCGCGTCGAGGAGCTTCTCCACGTCGGCCTTCCGGGTGTAGTCGAGCAGGCGCGCGTTGTCCATGAACTCGCCCGCGCGGGTGTCGTAGTTAAAGGCGTGGAAGTAGGTCATCCCGTGCGCGCCACCGTTGTAGGCGTAGATCTTGACGCGCGCGCTGATGTAGCGGTCCGTCGCCCGGAAGAAGGTGTCGGAGACCCAGAACTCGCGCTGACAGGCGGGCGAGTCCGCGTCGGTGGAGTCCGCGTCGACGAGCGGTACTTCCCGCCCGACAAGGGAGTCGCGTAGCCTGGAGATAATTTCGTCCACGCGGGCGTTGAATCTCGAGCAGTGTCTCTCCAGCGCCGGGTCGGTGGAAGATACCGACGTGCGCG
>JAITJA010000110.1 GCA_031279175.1 Odoribacteraceae bacterium | reverse complement strand
GGCTGTCGTATCACGGCGGCTACCAACGAGTTCACAGTTATGTTTTCTTACTCACCTTACAAGTGGTGATGACAAGAGGATAATAATTTAATAATACTTCGCGTGTTTCGCGAAGTATTTTTTTTAATACCAACAGGTAAGTCTGTTTCACCCTCGATACTCCAAAAAGAGAAACGTCCACGATCCTCTCCCTACTACCCTCTCTCCCCGTTTCTCATCCTTCTTACTCTACCCTCAACACGTGATATCTAACCTTGCATGCCTCTCCGTTACTGCCCTCCCGTGTAACAACGCTCCTTTCATACCCATCCATTATCACTCGCGCCGCGACTGACAGGAGATTTTTTCATGTCACGAGGAGTTTGCCGTCCCCTGGTATCATGCTTTCTCGTACCCGAGTAGACAGTGTCCCTCCCCCACGGGACACTGTTCCGGCATCGCGAGTTATCCTCTTCATGGCATGTTTATAAATCCCTGTTTCCCACGTGACGCAATGATTCGCGGTTGATAGGCCTCGACGCATGCCCACTTGTAGCCGTTCCACGTGACATTTGTTGCCGGGAGGAAGGCCGGACGCGCGGGGGGCCTTGTATCCAGGTGGAGAGTCATCGAACACTCCCTGCCCGAAATAACAGGCCCCGGGGAAAATAAACAGGCCCTTGACTGCCAGTTCACGCGCGGGGGGCGCGCTCCCCTCCCCTGCCCCGCTACCCGGGAAAAAAACGCGCGGGAGGAAATAGTTCCCTCCCGCGCGTTCGTTCATGTTCACGCTACCCGCGGCCCGGTGATGAAACCGGGTTGCTTATAGCAGCGCGTTCAGCTTTGCCCGTAGCGTGGTTTCCGGCACGGCCCCCACTTGCTTGTCGACGACATCCCCGTTCTTGAAGAACAGGATTGTCGGTATATTCCGGATACCGTACTTGGCCGAGATCGAGTGGTTACTATCCACGTCGACTTTCACGACGTCAACGCGTCCCTCGAACTCGGCAGACAACGTGTCGAGGATCGGTAACATCATCTTGCACGGGCCACACCATTCTGCCCAGAAATCTACTAACACGGGGCGCGCTGATTTCAACACGACCTCCTCGAAATTCACATCATTTACTATTATTCCCATAATACTATTGATTTAATTTTACATTTTGGTCTCTCGTACCGGGCTACAATATTACTCAATTTTTATCTTCACGGCGCTATTCTCCTTGAAATATTCGTGCAATTCCCGCGAACATTCCAGGCGACACGTTCGCGAGAAGAGCTTCACGCTATTTCCCGCCCGGTCGTATAACGCGATGTTCAGCGGTATCGTTCCCGTTCCCTTCACGAGATCGCGTAATTCCATGACCATCTCGCCTGTCAACTGCTCCGCGTCGATCTCGATAGTCAAGGAGCGCACGAATTCTTTTAACGCGTTCATCAGCTTCACGTCCGCGACCCAGAATTCCAGCTCGTCGTTCTCCTTCCACCTTCTTTGCTGCACCTTTCCCTGGATATAGACGGGCGTGTCGAGGATAAAATAGTTCCTGAAGCGGATGTAATTCTCGCCGAAGAAGGAGATGTCACGCGTGCCCGTGAAGTCCTCGATCGTCAATATCCCGAAGTCGTGGCCTTTCTTTGTCTTTCCCTCCCTTGTCGCGATCACGATACCGGCAATGATGATCGTCCTCCCGGAAAGCTTTTCGAAATGCTCCTCGAGGGTCTTGAGGCTCGTGCACAACAACTCGATTTCCATCCGGTAGGCATCCAGGGGGTGCGTGGTGAGGTATATCCCGATCAGCTCCTTCTCCTTGTTGGCCTGCATGACATTCATCCAGGGGTCGCACGACGGGACGACGGGCAACGGCACCTCGTACTCCGCCATGCCGCCGAAGAGACTCATGAGCGCCTGTTCCTTGTCCTGCTGCTTCTTTTTCCCGTAGGTGACAAGTTGTTCCAGCCAGGGCGAGTTGTCGCGTGCCGGGTGGAAATAACACGCCCGGTGCAGCCCGAAGCTATCCAGTCCCCCGGCGGCGATAATGTTCTCGAGCGCCTTCTGGTTAATCGTGCGGTGGTCGACGCGCTCGAAGAAGTCGAAGACGTTTTTGAAAAGCCCGTTTCGCTCCCGTTCTTCCTTGATTTTCTCGACGGCGTTCTCCCCTACCCCCTTGATCGCGGCAAGCCCGAAACGGATGTCTCCCTCGCGGTTCACGGTAAAATCGTTACCCGACTCGTTCACGTCTGGCGGGAGCACGCGTAGCCCCGCGCGCTTGCACTCGTCCATCAGCTTTGACACCTGCGCGATCTGCGAGAGATTGCAACTCAAGTTCGCCGCCATGAATTCCGACGGGTAATTGGCCTTCAGGTAAGCCGTCTGGTAGGCGATATAGGCGTAGCACACCGCGTGCGACTTGTTAAACGCGTACGAGGCGAATGCCTTCCAGACGTCCCAGATCTCCGCGCTCAGCTTTCCCACCGGCTTCCCTTTTTCCTCGCACCCGGCCACGAAGGCCGGGTTGTTTTGGCATCCCTGGTAGAACTTCTCGCGCATTTTTGCCATCTCCTTTTCATTTTTCTTTCCCATGGCCTTGCGTAGGGTGTCCGACTCGCCGCGCGTGAATCCCGCCAGCGCCCGCGATAATAACATCACCTGCTCCTGGTAGATCGTGATCCCGTAGGTGGTCTTCAAGTAAGGTTCCATCATCGGGTGATCGTATTCCACCGGCTTTCGCCCGTGCCGCCGGTCGATAAAGAGTTGAATACTGTCCATCGGGCCGGGACGATAGAGGGCGTTCATCGCCACGAGAAACTCGATGTTGTCCGGCTGCAAGGCCTTCAGGTGCTTCCTCATCCCGTCCGACTCGAACTGGAATAATGCAGTCGTCTCGCCGCGCGAGAAAAGAGCGAACGCCTTCGGGTCGTCCAGCGGGATCTCGTCGATGTTCACGTGGACGCCTTTCGACTTGCGGATATTTTCTATGCACACCTTGATTATAGTGAGCGTCCGTAACCCGAGGAAATCCATTTTTAGCAGCCCGACCGATTCGACGAAATGTCCGTCGTACTGCGTTGTCAACAGGCTGTCGTCCTTGCTCAACATCACCGGGATATGCTCCACCAGCGGGTCTCTACTGATAATGATCCCGCAAGCGTGCTGCCCGGGCTGCCTTACCGTTCCCTCCAGCGCCTCGGCCAGCTTCAGCGTCTTGCTCACCAGCGGCTTTGACGAGGATCTCTCCTTCATCAGATCATCGTTTTGCTCGTACGCGCCCTGTAGCGTGACCTTCGGGCCCTCGGGCACCATCTTCGAGAGGCGATTCGACTCGGAAAGCTCCAGGCGTAGCACCCGCGCCACGTCCTTGATCGCCATTTTCGCCGCCATGCTGCCGAACGTGACGATGTGCGCTACCTTGTCGTGCCCGTACTTGTTGGCTACCCATTCCAGCACCTGCCGTCGCCCGTCATCATCGAAGTCAATGTCCATGTCCGGCATCGAGATACGATCCGGGTTCAGGAATCGCTCGAAAAGCAGGTCGTATTTCATCGGGTCGATATTCGTCACCTCGAGACAATACGCGACCACGCTACCCGCCGCCGATCCCCGGCCCGGCCCAACAATCACGCCCATATCCCGCGCCGCCCGGATAAAATCTTGCACGATCAGGAAATATCCCGGGAACCCCATCTCCTTGATCGTTTTTAACTCGAATTCTACCCGCTCGCGTACCTCGCTCGAGATTCCTTCTTTCCAACGCTTCCGCGCGCCGATCCAGGTCAGGTGGGCCAGGTAATCCGCCTCCAGTTTCACGCGCGCTACCTTGTCGTGCCCTCCCAGCCGCTCGTAACTCTCCTTGCCGAACTCCGCCTCGAGTTCCTCGCCCGTGAAACGCGTCACGTACTCTTCCTCCCGCCCGAAGCTCTCCGGGATCGGGAACACCGGCATGATCGCCGCGGCGTTCAGGTCGTATTCCTCTACTTTCGCCGCCACCTCCAGCGTGTTCTCTACCACTCCCGACACGTCCGAGAATAGTTTCTCCATCTCCTCTCCCGTCTTGAACCACTCCTGCCGCGTGTATCTCATCCGCTTCGGGTCGTCCAGCTCCTTCCCCGTGTTCAGGCAGATCAACACGTCATGCGCCTCCGCGTCTCCCGCCTCCAGGAAATGAACGTCATTCGTCGCGATTACCTTGATCCCAAGCCGCGCACCGATGTCAAGGATTGCGGGGATACAGGCCTGCTGCCGCTCGTATACCTCCTCGTCCATCGCCAGGACGCCCGAGGGGTGACGCATCACTTCCAGGTAGTAGTCCTCGCCAAACACCCCGCGATACCACTTTGCCGCCTCTTCTGCCCCGCACGTGTCGCCGTTCATGATCTTCTGGCAGATCTCCCCGGCAAGACACGCCGAACTCGCGATCAGTCCCTCGTGATACTCCTCTAACAAGGCCTTGTCCACGCGCGGGCGATAGTAAAAACCCTCCATGTAGGCGATCGAGCAGAGCTGCATCAGGTTCTTGTACCCCTGGTGGTTCTTCGCCAGCAGGATGAGATGCTCGCCCGAACGGTCGATCTCTCTCGTCTTTTCGTGCCGCGAGCCGCGCGCCACGTAGGTTTCCACGCCCAGCACGGGCTTGATCCCTGCCTTGCGGCACTCTTCGTGAAATAGTTTCATCCCAAACATGTTGCCGTGATCCGTCAGCGCGATGGCAGGCATGTTGTCTCGCACCGCCTTGCTGACCAGACCGGCAATGCTGGCGGCGCCGTCGAGGATAGAATATTGCGAGTGAACGTGAAGGTGAACAAAAGAAGACATGTATTGATCGTTTTGGTACGCGAACAAAGATAGGTATTCGAAAGGGTTTCGCGGCAGGAAAAATAGACCGCGGCGAAAAAAGAGCAGGCCATCCCCACCACGACGACCCCCGTGCGCTTCGAGGTAGACTCCATGATCACTCTCGTGGATAATGATCAGACTCTTTAATAAAGACAGGGTTTTTTCCAAGCGCGATCGATGAACGATAGTCCCGTGACAGCATTTTATACCCGCCCACGAGCACTCGACAAGAACGCACGGTTGGCTTGAAACGAGGCCGCGCGCCCTACCCCGCGCCCCCCCGCGCTTTCAGTATCTACCGCTTTTCCGTACATTCGCGGGCGACACGCGTCGTTTAACAAGAAGAAGATGATAACATTTAAAAAGATAGAATTAGAGGACAGGGAGATCCTCTCCCCGCTCTTGACCGCGATGGGAAACAGGGACTGTAACCTGTCATTCGTGAACCTGTATAGCTGGCAGTTTCTCACGCGAGGGTGTTTCGCCGTCGTCAACGGGACGCCGGTAATCCGCTTCGTGCTGGAACAGGAACGGATCTTTTATCACGTACCCGCGGGGAGCGAGCACAGGAGCGAGATCGTGAAACAATTGATAGCAACGGACAGGGAACGGGGAGACGTCACGCGGCTCTTCGGGGTGTTTCCCGGTTTGTTGAGCTGGCTGGATGAGGATTTCCCCGGCAAGTTCCACTACCGGATCAATCGCGATTCCTTCGATTATATCTACTCGCGACAGGAGCTGGTCGAGCTGAAAGGGAAGGATTTCCAGGCGAAGCGGAATCACGTGAACAAGTTCAGACGGACGTACGCGTACGATTACGCGCCGTTGACGCCGGATCTGGTGCCGCAATGCCTCGCGCTGGAGGAGGAGTGGTACCGGCAACGCGTCGGCGCGATTCCCAAGAGCTTGCTGAACGAACGCAAGGCACTGACCCTGGCCTTGCAGCACATGGAGGAGTTGAAGTTGCTGGGGGGCGTCCTCCGGGTAGGGGGAAAGGTGGTGGCTTTCTCGTACGGCACCCCGGTCTCCGGTGATACCTTCGACGTGCATATCGAGAAGGCGGATTCTTCCATCAGCGGGGCGTATAACACGATTAACCAGGAGCTGGCGGGGCACGTCCCGGAAGAGTACCTTTATATTAACCGGGAGGAAGACCTGGGGTTGCCGGGGTTGCGGAAGGCAAAGTTGTCGTATCGCCCGCGTTTTCTGCTGGAAAAAGGGTTTGCGGAGTACCAGCCGTGAGCGCGCTGTTGCTCGCGTTCACAGTATCTCTAACCCGAAGCAGTCACTGAGGTCTTGCACTGCCGGGTTCAACGCGACAAAATGATCGAATTTTTCCCGCGCCGTGTACAAGCGCTTGACGGGCGAGGGATCTTGTTGTTCATCGTAAATAACAAATTGCAGGGTGACGTGGTCGTTTCCCAGTTCTTGCTTGAAACGGGCGAGGAGGGCAGGGTGTGTTCCCTTGACCTTCGCGAGGAGTAGCTCGTTGTCGAACTTGAGCGTGATGGCATACCCGTCCAGCAAGGGGGGGTAGGCCGTCAAGGCCGCGCGCAGGGCTTTTTCTTTCTCGCCGGCGATGAAGCGCTCGAGTACCGCCGCGACGGCATCAAGGTCGAAAGGGGCGTTCGCGAGAGGAGAAGCAGCAACGGGGAGATCGCGCGGGAGTTCCGACACGGGACGCGGCTCTTCGTTTTTAATATTGATTTTGAAGGAGGAGAGGGGGGCTTGTACCCGCTGTTTTTCCGGGACGGGAGGAGGGGTTGCAACGGGCTGGGCGGAGGCCGACGATGACGGGAGAGAGGGTTTCGCGCTTTCCCCGGGGATGTCCCCGAATCCCTCTATCTTTAAGAGGGGGGCGAGCGGGTCTATGTCAACGTTTTTTTTTTTGCCTCGACGAGCTGCGCGAGTCTGATCAGCGTCAACTCGGCGCTGAATCGTTTGTCGAGACGCGTTTTGTATTGCGCTTCGCCTTGTTCGATCGCGACCAGGGCGTCGAAGATAAAGGCAGCGTCCAGTTCGCGCGCCTGCTGGAGGTAGCGCTCGCGGGTCGAGGCGCTCACCTCGAGTAGTTGCACGGTGATCGGTTCCCTGGCCACCAGCAGGTCCCTGAAGTGTTTTCCCAGGCCGGAGAGCAGGTATCCGGCGTCGAATCCTCGTTCCATGATCTCGTTGAAGAGCAAGAGGGTCTCGCCTATCTTGCCATCGCGGAAATAGTCCGTCAGGCGGAAGTAATAGTCGTAGTCGAGCACGTTCAGATCCTCGATGACCCGCGCGTAGGTGAGTTCGTTACCGCAGAAGCTGACGACCTGGTCGAAGATGGAGAGCGCGTCGCGCATGGCTCCATCCGCTTTCTGCGCGATGATATTCAACGCCTCTTCATCTGCGACAACGCCTTCCCTGGTAGCGATATACTTGAGGTGCTCTACCACGTCGGAGATCTTGATGCGACTGAAGTCGTATATCTGGCAACGGGAAAGGATGGTGGGAAGTATCTTGTGTTTTTCCGTCGTGGCAAGGATGAAGATGGCGTGTGCGGGTGGCTCTTCAAGGGTTTTCAAGAAGGCGTTGAAGGCTTGCACGCTCAACATGTGCACCTCGTCGACGATGTAGACGCTGTATTTTCCTACTTGCGGCAGCACGCGCACCTGGTCTACCAGCTCCCGGATGTCGTCCACGCTGTTGTTCGAGGCGGCGTCCAGCTCGTGGATGTTCATCGAGCGTCCCTCATTGAAGGCCTTGCACGACTCGCACGCGTTACACGGTTCAGCGTTTCCCCCCGGGTTCAGGCAGTTGATTGTCTTCGCGAAGATGCGGGCACAAGTGGTCTTGCCCACCCCGCGCGGTCCACAGAACAAGTAGGCATGGGCCAACTGCTGGTTCACGATGGCGTTGCGTAGCGTGGTGGTGATCGAACGTTGTCCGATCACCGTGTCGAAACTGGCCGGGCGGTATTTACGCGCTGAAACAAGGTAACTCATGGGGTTTGATTTTGGCTTGCAAACTTAAAAATTGATTTCGAGAAAAGAGAGGAATCGCGGCGATTTTTAAATGCTCTCGATGTCGGCACGCGGTACCCAACCCACGTTCCCGTCCGCCAGGCGGATGTTGTACCACTGGCCGAGGGAATCAATCACGGTGATCTTTAACCCCTCGTGCACCACGTATAGCTCCGTCCCGCTCGGGTCGGGGGCGCCGCGCACCACCACGCTAGGGGTCATCACGATTGCCTGATCCCGGACGGTCTCCCGGCGATACTGTTTCGCGGCAAACCACACGCTCGACAAGGAAAGGAAGAGTGCCACCAGGGCAACAACGAAGCCTCCCTTCCTGAACGCGACGGTGGTAGCGTGGAAGAAGAGCGCGATCGCCCCCAGGAAACACAAGAAGAGAAATACCGAAAAGTATCCCCACTGGTCTGCCGTCAGGGCGGTAACGACGGCATTATACCACTCCACCAGGAAGAAGAGCGGCAAGACGTTGATCTTGTCTACCGTGGCCCGCCGCGCCATCTCCAAGTTGTAGATAACGTCCTCGTCACGCGGGTCGAGGAGCAGCGCGCGCTCGTAGTTCAGGATGGCGCGGGCGATCTCGTTCTGCTTGTAGTAACAGTTGCCCAGGTTGTAGTAGAGCGTTACTGATTCCACGCCCGTCTCCAGGATCTCGTTGTACAACTCCGCCGCCCGCGCGTGATTCCCCTCCTGGTAGGCCCGGGCCGCCTCTGTCTCGAGCGCTCGCGCGTCGATAGCGAGGAGGTCGCTACCGCGGAGGATAAAAACAAGTAGTATAAAAATGATCTTCTTCATGGTTCTCTATTTTTTCGTCACTTCCGTCAATTGTCCGTTGAGGCGGGTGATGATCGTCATCGCCGCGTTGTAGAGCTTCTCCATCTCCTCGCCCGCGTTGCTGTCCGGGGCGTAACGAGCGTACTCGCATTGGTCCAGCACCTCTATAAATTGGAGTATCATCTCTCCCGATGCTCCCCTGCGCCCCAGGTGCTCGCTGATATTGTCCCTGTTCAATGCCGACGCCGGGAGATTTAACTTGTAACTGACATATCCCCACGTGGCCGTCAACACCTCCTGGTAGAAGCGTCCGGAATCCCCGGCCGTCATTGCCGCGGCTGCCGCTTTCAAGCGTTTCCGCGCCATCTTGTTTGCCGTTTTACTCTTTACCCTTGCCAGGTCGGCCCGCGCCTTGATGCGGCGACGGTTCAATAACATTCCCACCACGCATACCACGAAAGGCACGATCAAGCTTAACCAGTAAGCAGTCGCGCGGAAGAAACGCGCTCCCTTGGGTTTGAAGAGACCGCTACTTGTCTTGATATAATGAATATCCTCACCCAGCACCCGCACGTCTTCCTTCTTGAAAGATTGTATAGCCGTCGTTCCCACGCTGGTGGCGTCGCTTCCGCTTCCCTTCAAGACGTGCACGTTATAGGTAGCGCCCGAGAGCGTCTTGTAATCCTGCGACAAGAGATTGAAGTAAGAATAACTTACCGGCGGTAAGGTGTAATCGCCCGCGTAACGAGGAATTATCACGTACTCGAAGGTCACACTCCCGGAAGTAATCCCGGACTGGGTTTGCACGTTGCGCGTCACCTTGGGGTCGTACACCTCGAAGTCGTGCGGGAGGTTTATCCTGGGGGCTTCCAGCAGGCGCAGGTTACCGTTCCCTCGGAAGACCAGCTTGTACGTGAGCGCGTCGTTGGCCCGGATAGTATCGTGAGAGATGGAGGTAGAGAGGGTCATGTTCCCGACCGCGCCGTTGAAATTTGACGGCTTGCCCGCCTCGGGAAGGGCGCGTACCGACACCTTCACCGGTCGCGAGCGACGCGGCAGGCTAACCGATCGCGTACTGCCCCCGAAGAAACGATCAATACTGGATACTCCGGCAACTTGCTGCAACACGCGGCAGTCCAGTTCGAACGGCTCTATGGTGATCTCTCCCGTGTGCTGCGGGGAGAGCACCCACTGGGCCACTATGCCTGCCTCGTATACCCGCCCGTTGTACTCGACGCGCTCGAAGCGCACCTGCCCACCGGGAAGCTCTTCCGTCAGGAATCCCGCGAAGGAAGGAGACTTGTAGCGCCCGAAACCCGTCAAGTTCAAACGCGTGTATACCTTCAACGTGGCAACAAAGCTCTCGCCCAGGTAGAGCGAGGAACGCCCTAACTCCAGGCGCAGGAATAGATCCTCGTCCGTGGCCGTGGCGGAGGCCTGTCGGGGTTCGTCGTCCCGCGAGTAGGAGCGTTGCTGTTGCGCGTTCGCGTTTCCCTTGATCACTTTCACGGTTAGTTTATTGGACGAGTACATCTTTCCCCCCACGCGGATGGTGGCTGGCTCGACGGTGAACGTCCCCTCTCTGTCCACCATGAACACGTAGGTATAGGTATACGTGGTCTTGGAAGACATTTTACCGTCGTTCACGATGGTCTCGCTCTGCATGGAAGGAGAAGGTCCTGCCAGCAAGGTAAATTCTTCCGGGATAGCTATTTTTAGTTCTTCTCCGCGTTGATTTAAAGTAAAAACCACGTTGAATCGCTCCCCGACTTCTACTACTTCGTGCGCGGACGCGGTAAAGACAACCTCTTGAGCGATCCCCCGCGCGCCGCCAGTTATAAATAAGAGTATAATAAAGAATAACCTCATCTTCGTCGTGTTTGAACTTGCAACATTACCAATTCTTTTCGATCTTCATGCGCTTGGCTTTTAATGCCTCCGCTTTCTCCTTTTGCACCTTGTCCTGTGTTTTCTGCTCTTCGGCCTCCAGGGCGTTCAAGAGGCGTTTCGCGTCCTCGGGAGATATCTTCGCCTCGGGTTGCTGGGATTGCTGCTGGTCTTGAGGTTTATCGTTCTTCTCCTGATTCTGCTTTTGATCCTTGTTCTGATCCTGGTCTTCCTTCTTGTCTTGATCCTTATTTTGGTCTTGATCCTGGTTCTGATCTTTGTTTTGATCCTTATTTTGATCCTGGTTCTGATCCTTATTCTGATCTTTATTATCCTTGTTCTGATCCTTGTTTTCGTCCTTATTCTCCTGGTCCTGCTTCATCTTCCGGGCGAATTCCAGGTTATACTTTGTTTCCTGTGAATTGGGACGATTCCTGAGCGATTGCTTGTAGGCCTCGATACACTCGTCCAGCTTGTTTTGCGCCAGCAACGTGTTACCGATATTGTGATATAACTCGCCCAGGTATTCCTTATCTTCCTGATCCTTGGCCAGCGAGGAGAACTGCTGGAGTGCCTCGTCATACTTCTTTTGCTTGTACAGGGCATCGGCCAGGTTAAACGCCGCCGCGTAGGATTTATCTTCCTTTTCCAGTGCCTTCCGGTATTGCACCTCGGCCTCCTCGAATTTCTGGGTATGAAACAAGTCATTCCCTCCACGGATAAACCGGCGTTCCTGTTGGGCCATCAATGGCGAGCAGGCTGCCAATGCCACGATCCAAATCACGATTTTCTTTTTCATATCATTTCCCGTTTATCGACCGAATAAATTAATCTTCAACAAATACTTGTTCTTCCGCTCCAGCATCATGAACTCCAACAGCAGGAGGAATATCCCCGCGAGCAGGAAGTACTGGTACTTCTCGTCGTAATCACTGAACACCTGCTCCTCGATCAACGACTTGTCCATGCGATTGACCTCGTCCAACAGCGTGTTCAACCCGACATTCGTGTCACTTGCCCGCACGAACAGCCCCTCCCCCGCCTTGGCGATAGCCTTCAACGTCTCCTCGTCCAGCTTGGATATGACCACGTTCCCGGCGGCGTCCTTCATGTACTCCCCCGGCACGCGCAACTCCGGGATGGGCGCGCCCTGCACCAGTCCCATGCCTATCGCGTGCACGTATATTCCCTGCTCGCGCGCGCTTTTAGCAGCGGCGATGGCGTCATCCTGGTGATTTTCCCCGTCGGTGATCACGATAATCGCCTTCGAGGTCTTGCTCTCCGGCGTGAATGACTTCATCGCCATCGTGATGGCCGCGCCGATAGCAGTACCCTGCACGGGGACAATGTCCGTGTCGATACTTTGCAGGAAGAACTTCGCCGACGAGTAGTCGGTCGTGATCGGCAACTGCACGTAAGCATCCCCGGCGAAGACGATCAACCCGATCTTGTCGTTATTCAACTTCTCCACCATGCGCGAGACAGCCTGTTTTGCTGCCTGCAAGCGACTGGGTTTGATATCGCGCGCCAGCATCGAGTTAGAAACGTCCAGCGCGATCATTAACTCGACTCCCTCCCGCTTCACCTGTTGCAGCTTTGAACCAAACCGCGGGCCGGCAACACCAGTAATGATAAAGGCGAGAGCGACCAGCACCAGCGCGAATTTCATCGCCTCGCGCCGGGGAGAACGCAACGGCATCAATGTCTCCAACAACCCGGGATCACCGAACGCCGCGATAGCCTTCTTCTTGCGGCCCACCATCAGCAGGTAAAAAACCAACAGCAACGGGAGAAGTATAAACAAATAGAGTAACTCTGGATGTGCAAATCGAAACATAGTTATCCGGTATTTTCAAGTAACAATAATCATCATGTCACGGGATCTTTCGCAACAGCACGTAACGCCCGATCATCTCGACGATCAACAGCAGCAGCCCGGCGAGAGCGAACGGGAAATACTTCTCGTTCTTCTTGCTAAAATGCTTCACCTCTATCCGGCTCTTCTCCAGTTGATCGATCTCCTCGTATATCTGCTCCAGCTTCTGGTTATCCGTTGCACGGAAATACCTACCACCGGTCATGTCGGCGATACGCGTCAGGATCTCCTCGTCGATCTCCACCGGCACTTGCTGGATCACGACACCGTAATCCGTGGGCACCGGGTAAGGCGCCTCGCCCATCGTACCCACGCCGATCGTGTACACGCGTATACCGAACGTCTTGGCCAACTCCGCCGCCGTGATCGGGGCGATCGTCACCTGGTTATTCACCCCGTCGGTCAACAGGATAATCACCCGCGACTTCGACTGGCTATCTTTTAGCCGGTTGATAGCCGTTGCCAGTCCCATCCCGATAGCCGTCCCGTCAGCGATCATCCCGCTCTTGATCTCCTTCATCACGTTGATCAGCACGGCGTGATCCGTTGTCAGCGGGCTTTGCGTGAAACTCTCCCCGCTAAACACCACCAGACCGATACGGTCTCGCGGGCGTTCGATGATAAACTTCGTCGCCACCTCCTTGGAAGCCTCCAGGCGATCGGGAGTGAAATCGCGCGCCAACATGCTGGTAGAGATATCCAGCGCCAGCATGATATCAATCCCCTCGCTCTCGTACTCCTGCCAACTATTACTCGACCGCGGGCGGGCCAGCGCCAAGACCAGGAAAACAATCCCCGCCAACCGGGCCGCGAACAACGCGTGACGAACCCACGCGCGCGTGCCCCGCTTCACCTGCCGGAACAGCCGCAGGGAGGAAAACTGCATGTCAGCGCGGGAACTCCCCTCCTTGAACACGTACCACGCCACCAGTGGCGCGATCACCAACAGTATCCAGAAATACCCCGGGCTTGCAAACTCAAAATTAGACATGACCTTTATTTAATAATTGACTATGAAAACACCTCACGCCTCCTCCTTCTCCTCCCGCGCGCGTCGGGCCTCGGCCTCCTTCTCTTCCCGTTCCCGCGCCTCGGCATTTCGTTGCTGCACGCGCTCGTTGGTATGATTCACGAAATCGTACGCCACGGTCAAGTGCGACAGCACCTCGTCGGGCAACGGGGTCGCCCTCGCGAACTTCACCAGATCTGCCGTCTCCAGCAGCTGCTCCAGCAACTCCCGTTCTCGCGTCTCCACCTCCTCGCGCCCATCCAGCAGCTGCAAGATCTCCCGCGTCGTCTGCTCGAGGGCGGGAATATCCAGTTCCCCCTCCATGTACCCTCGCAACGCGCCGGTCAGGCGCGTGTAATACTCTTTCGTCCGCCCGTGTTGCCACGGCTTCTCATCCCTGATCTCGTCCAGCGCCTGTATTGCCAGCACGTAAGGCGGAACGACATGCTTCTCGCGAAAAAACAACGACTTGCGCGACCGCAACCGTATGACAAGCACCACGATTATGACCACTACCACCAGCGCCACCCATCCCCACAGCACGTAAGGCCACAACTCGGCGAATCCCCACGGCGCGCCCTTCGGCAACACGATATCCGCGTACCCCTTCTCTGCGTCGACCGCGTACGTGTTCACGATCAGCATGACCGGGTCCGTTTTCAAGACCGTCGTGTACCCCTCGCGCTCCACCTCGATCGGCATGGCCGGGATCATGTAAACCCCGGTGTCGAAAACCGTCAACACGTACGTCTCTTGCAACAGCACGCGCGACGACCCCTTCTCGCGCGTCGAATCCCGCGACGGGCCGGAAATAATCTCCACGCCGCGCGTCACCGTGTCCCGCAACAAGGGAAAAGTCACCT
>JAITJA010000091.1 GCA_031279175.1 Odoribacteraceae bacterium | reverse complement strand
GCGTGCCGGGGAGCCTTCTCCCGCCCTCTCCGCCGAAAACGTCGACGGACGCGTCGTGACGCTAGACGATCTCCCGGGAACATACCTCCTGATCGACGCGTGGGCCACCTGGTGCTCCCCATGCCGGGCGGAAATCCCACACCTGCAAGCCATGGAAGAAAAATTCAAAAACAAGGAAATATCTCTCGTCAGCATCTCCGTCGACGCCGACAAGGAAAAATGGAGAGACATGGTCAAGAACGACAACATGACCGGCATCCAGCTCTGGATCGGGCCAGAAAGCGACTTCGCGGACGCCTACGCTATCAATGCAATCCCCCGCTTCATCCTTCTCGACAAGGAAAGAAAGATCATGAGCGCCAACATCACGCGAAGACCTTCCGGCCCCGATCTCGCCCCCGTCCTCGAGGCGCTCCTCGACGGGGAGATCGATAAACCCACCGCCACGCGTTACCTTAAAAACGGTTTCCCGCGAGAGAGCATGACCGGGAAGCCCGCCCCCGCTTTCCGCTACCCGGACGCGACCGGCAAGGAGTTCTCTCTCGACGATTTCCGGGGAAAATACATCCTCGTTGACCTCTGGGCAACGTGGTGTGGCTTTTGCGTGCGAGAAATCCCCCACCTGAAAACGCTCGAGCAGAAAATGACGGGAAAGAATATAGCGTTCGTCAGTATCTCCGTCGACGAGAACAAGGACGCGTGGGAAAAATACGCGCGGGAAAACCAGCTCACCGGCGTGCAGCTCCATGCCGGGAACGATAAATCCTTCACCGCCCCTTTCGAGCTGAACGGTATTCCCCGCTTTATCCTTATCGACAGGCAGGGAAATGTCCTCGACCCGAACATGCAATTCCGTCCATCGAACCCGGGACTACTCCCGTTACTGGAGAACCTGGAGGGAATATAGACAAGGCCGGGCATCCCGGGCGGGTAATACCGCGATCTCTGGTCGTCCCCGTTCCCCGCCGGGATAACCCCCGGTAGACTCTCCACGGCTCTATATCACTCGCGTTTTCTCGCCACCCGGCGACCCGCCACGCCGGGAAAATCCTTTTTGCTCGCGTCTCGCGCGCTCGCCGCCGCGTTTCCTAACAGTTGGAAAAGCCGTCGCGGGCTCGCGAGAGACTTTCCCCCCGGGGGAAACCTTGTTGCACGCGCGCGAGAGACTTTCCCCCCGGGGGGAGATTCCCCCGCGTGACGCGAACTCGCGTTATTTAAACTATCTTCGCGGCGTAATACACGGAATCATGATAAAAATAGGAGAATACAATAGCCTCGCGGTGCTCCGGGTCGTGGAGATCGGGATCTACCTGGACGGCGGGGAGTACTGGGGCGACGTCCTGCTCCCCAACGCGAGCGCCGGTAAAGGCGTGAAGGAAACGGCGAAAGAGGGCGACGTCCTGGACGTTTTCATTTACTTCGACTCGGAAGATCGCGTCATCGCGACCATGGAACGTCCTGTCGCGGTGGTGGGGGAATTTGCCGTGATGAAAGTCGTCGGGGAAAGCCCCGTGGGCGCGTTCCTGGAATGGGGGCTGCGGAAAGACCTGCTCGTGCCCTTCCGGGAGCAACAGGAGCGGATGCGCGTCGGTCAAGAGTACCTGGTATACGTCTACGCGGACAAGACGACGGACCGGATCGCGGCCTCCTCCCGGTGGTACAAGTTCCTGGACCAAACCCCGTCGCGGTACGAGGCAGGCGAGGAGGTGCAGCTGATCATCGCTCAACGAACCGATTTAGGTTACAAGGTGATCGTGAATAATAAACACGAGGCGCTCCTCTATCATAACGAGATTTTTCAACCCGTGCGCGTGGGGGAACGGGTGACGGGATATGTCAAGCGCGCGCGCGAGGACGGGAAGCTCGATTGCATCCTGCAACGGAATGACGGTTACCACCAGATCGATAGCCTGTCGCGGCGTATCGTGGAGAAATTGAAGGAGAACGGTGGCCGGCTGTCGGTGTCGGACAAGAGCGCCCCGGGAGAGATCCACGCCCTGTTCGGCTGTAGCAAGAAGAATTACAAGAAGGCTGTCGGCAACCTGTTCCGGCGTCGCGCGGTGGAGATTGACGAGAACGAGCTCAGGCTCACCAGTGAGAATTCATGAGACGATTGAAGGCGTATGTCGCGAGCGCTCGCCCGCGGACGTTGCCGCTATCGCTGGCGGGGATCATGCTGGGTAGCCTGCTGGCGGCAGGGGAGGGGCACTTCAACGGGACGGTTTTCGCGTGGCTCGCGGTGACGGTGCTGGCGCTGCAGGTGCTGGCTAACCTGGCGAACGAGACGGGGGACGCGCGGAAAGGAACCGATAACGAACACCGCCTGGGCCCCGCGCGTAGCCTGCAACGCGGCGAGTTGAGCGCGCGGGAGATCGAACGGGCAACGTGGGTGGCCGGGGGCGTCGCCGCGATCGCCGGGAGTATCCTGACGCGCGAGGCCTTCGGTGGATGGTGGAACGCGAGGGCCGCGGCGATGCTGGTGGCCGGCGCCGCGGCGATCGTGTCGGCGGTGAAGTATACCGTGGGCTGCGGGGCTTACGGCTACCGGGGGCTGGGGGATCTTTTCGTGATGATTTTTTTCGGCTGGGCCAGCGTGACGGGGAGCTATTTCGCGATGACCGGGAGCGTCTCCCCGCTCTATCTCCTCCCGGCTACCGCTATCGGCGCGTTCTCGGTGATGGTGCTAAACTTGAATAACATGAGGGATGTCGCGAATGACGCGGCTTGTGGCAAACGCACGCTCCCCGTGAGGCTGGGGCCGCGCTGGACCCGGGTCTATCACCTTTGCCTGGCCGGCGCCGGGTTCCTGGCTCTCTCGCTCTTTAATATCTTGTCGCCAGCCGGCTGGCGCGGCTATCTTTTTTTACTCTTGCTGCCTCTTTTCCTGTATCACGCGCTGTTCATCTACCGGCGCGAGGGACGGGCGCTGGACGGGCAACTGCGGCTGATCTCGCTGGCGACGTTGCTCGTGGCACTGCTAACCGGTCCCCGGGATCTTTTCTAAACCAACAAGCGACGCCGTGGCTGGCGGTTGGCGCGGGGAGAGGTTGTCGCGTTCTCGCGGGCGCCGGATCCCGTTTTGCCAACCATCCTCCTCGCTGTTTTCCCGAACAAGCATCGCGATCTCTTGAGATTCCCGGATTAACGCCTATCTTCGCGAAGAAAAGAAGTTATACTTAAATCCATTTGTCATGTTGTATCTCTCATTATTCGGCCCCCCGGGGGCAGGGAAGGGCACGCAAGCCAAGAAAATAGCGGGGAAGTATCGCCTGTATCACCTTTCCACGGGCGACATTTTGCGCGCGGAAATCGCTAACGGCTCGACACTCGGGCACCTGGCCGCCGGGATCATTAACCGGGGCGAACTGTTGTCGGACGACGTGGTGATGGCGCTGGTGGAGCACGCGATCGAGACGAGCGTCGACGTGGATGGCTTCCTGCTGGACGGCTTCCCGCGGACGGTGGCGCAAGCGAGGATGCTGGATGCTTACCTGACCGCGTGCGGTAAACAAGGCCTGGACGCGCTGCTGAGTATCGAGGTCGACAGGGAGGAACTCACGCGCCGGATGCTGAAACGAGCCGCCGTGGAAGGTCGCGTGGACGACACGGAGGAGGTGATCCGTAACCGCTTCGCGGAATACGAGATGAAAACCCGGCAGGTGGCCGATTATTACCGGGAACAGGGGAAATGCCTCCCCGTGGACGGGAATAATAACGTCGAGACGGTGTTCCAGGACCTCGTCGCGATGATCGACGAGGTGAAACGACAGGAATCTCTCTTAGAGAAATGAATTAATCTCTCGCGATTGTCATTAATTTGATCGAAGAATCGTACTTTTGCTTCCGATTTCAAAGAAGTATGTTCCATTTTTCATGATGAATTATGACAATAGATAAGATAGATGACATTTACGAGCTGCTCAAGCAACGTACCTGCAAGAAACGACTGGTCGTCTCTTACGCGAATGACGAGCACTCGATAGAGGCCGCCTACCGGGCCGTGAAGATGGGGATTGTCGAGGCAACGCTCTGCGGGGATGAAACGGTGATCCGGGAGGTCTGCGCGCGATGCGGTTACGATGTCTCGCTGTTTCGCCTGGTACATGAACCGGTGGACGCGAGAGCGGCAGCACTGGCCGTCCGGCTGGTACGCGACAAGGAAGCAGATGTTATTATGAAAGGGCTGGTCAGCACCGACAAGTACATGCGCGCTATACTAAACAAGGAGTGCGGGCTGCTCCCCCCGAAGGCCATCCTCTCCCACGTGACACTGATGGAGTGCGTGAATTACCACAAGCTATTAGTCGTGAGTGACGTCGCCGTCATACCGCTGCCGGACATGGAGCAGAAGATCGCGATAGTGAAATACGTCGCGCAAACGGCCAACATGCTGGGGATCGAGCGCCCCAAGATCGCGCTGGTCTCGGCGACGGAGCAGGTATTGTCGAAAGTGCCTTCCTCGGTGGAGGCGGCCATTATCGCGAAGATGGGCGAGCGCGGCCAACTGGGAAATGTTGATATTGACGGCCCCTACGGGCTGGACGTGGCCATAGACGCGGAGGCAGCGGCAATCAAGAACGTGAACTCCCCGGTCGCCGGCAACGCCGATTGCCTGGTGTTCCCCAGCCTGGACTCCGGCAATATCTTCTACAAGACGAATAACAAGCTGGCCAACACGCGGACGGGTGCTATCCTGGTGGGAGCGAGCGCCCCGAGCGTGCTCTCGTCGCGCGGCGACAACGTGGACACGAAGTTGAACTCGATAGCGTTAGCGGCGCTACTGGCAAAATAGCGCGCTCGTAGAAAACTTTTTCGAGGAATATTTGATTATTCGGACAGAAAGCGCGTATATTCGCGTCCTGTTTGAAAGCGTAAAAAACATATAGAGCGATGTCAAGAATTTGTCAAATAACCGGAAAAAAAGGGATGGTCGGAAACCATGTCTCTCACTCGAAAAGGAGAGTAAAAAGGAGATTCGAGATCAACCTGTTTAAAAGAAAGTTCTACTGGCCGGAAGAGAATCGGTGGATCCACTTGAAGGTGTCTGCAGCCGGCCTGCGCCTGATCGACAAGAAAGGGCTGAGCTCGTGTTTGAAAGAAGCCATTGAAAATGGTTTAATCAAGAACATTTAAAATCATGCAAGATGGCAAAGAAAGCGAAAGGAAACAGGGTGCAAGTGATTCTGGAGTGCACGGAGCATAAAACCTCCGGCGTGCCGGGAACATCCCGGTATATCACGACCAAAAACAGGAAAACTACTACCGAGAGATTGGAGTTGCGCAAGTACAACCCCATCCTGAAAAAAGTAACCGTTCATCGAGAAATAAAATAATAAGGTTATGGCAAAGAAAGTCGTCGCTACACTGAAGGCAAACGATAGTAGAGCGTTTGCAAAGGTGATCAAAATGGTGAAGTCCCCGAAAACCGGAGCCTACACGTTCAAGGAACAAATCCTCACTACCGACGAGGTAAAGGAGAATCTAAAGAAATAACCCCGCGGGGTGTGTTCAAAGCATGAGGTTGCCTGGCTATATAGTCAGGCAACTTTTTTATCGCTACCCGGCAGGCGGTAGCATGCGGGGGACGGGATGCTCGAGAGCGACGGGATGCTCGCGGGGTACGAGACGACGACGAGCCTTCCCCCCGTTCTTTAAATATAAATCCAAGTACAAGGATTTGCCCGGCTACCGGTAATTGCCCGGTGCGTCGCGTACGAGATTGGGGTACGAGAAGACGACGAACCTTCACTCCCATTCTTCCAATACAGATCCATGTACAAGGATTTGCCCGGTGCGTCGCGTACGTCGCGTACGAGATAGAGAAACGAGACTGGGGGACGAGATAGAGAAACGAGACTGGGGGACGAGATTAGGGTACGAGATTGAGTAACGAGGCCTTCCTTCCCGGTAATTATTCAGCATCCGCGAGGTACGAGGTACAGGAGGGGCGGAAAGTGTCGACGATCTCCATGATTCGTTCCCCGTAGCGTTCCGCGACCACCTTCCCCACGCCGGGAATATCCAGCATCTCCTTTCGCGACGCGGGGAGCGTGTTCACGATCCCGACGAGTGCTCGTTGTTGCAAGATCGCGTACGCGGGCGTCCCGGCCTTACTTGCTTCCCTTGCCCTCCATGCGCGCAATGCCTCGTAGAGGGGGACGTGCAAGATATCCCCCGGGGCCTCCCTCGCGGGCGTCTCCCTCGCGGGCGTTTTCTCCTTCGCGGCAGACCTCTCCCTCGCGGCAGTTTTCTCCTTCCCGCCAGCCCTCCTCCTCGCGCGCGTCCCGGTAATTACCTCTGGTATTCTTGCTCGTGCCCTCGCGGCCAGGTATCCCGTGACCGAGAACCCTTCCTGGATAGCGTTCAGCGTCTCCACCTTGACGCGATACTCCTCGAGGAGCGCCTCCATTGCCTTCCCGACGGCCTTCTTTGCCTCCTTGTTATCGACATCGGGCGTCTCCTCGTCGAGCAAAGGAGCCACGACGCGTCCGGTATACTCCTCGAAATAAACCTTCCCCTTCCTGACGCGTTCCGCGAGAGCGGGATCAGTCGCGGGATTCCCCGTGGCGTCCGCCATGCGCGCCAGCTGTCCGCGAAAACGCGTGGACACCTCGAGCAACTCCGTTGAAAACTGGTCGCGTGCCGTCCTGTAACGCTGCACGAAACCGGGAAAAAGGCGATAAAGATATTCGCTTGCTTGCCGGTAGAAAAAATCCAGGCGTTGGAAAAGCGGGTAATAATCGAACTGTTCCAGCAGCATCTCCTTGTAATACCCCGCGCGCGCCCGTTCCAGCACCTCCGCTCCCGGCCCCGTCATCCCGGAGACGAACCGTTCCACCGTCTCGTCCTTCTTCAGGGCGGCGACGTGCAGCGGGGAGCTTAACACCAGCCCCTCGAGGCCGCGGCAACGGCTCAGTGCCACGTACACCTGGCCGTGAGCGAAAGCCCCGCCCGGGTCGATAACGGCCTTCTCGAACGTCAGCCCCTGGCTCTTGTGGATAGTGATTGCCCAGGCCAGCTTCAGCGGGAACTGCTTGAACGTCCCCTCGACGCGTTCGACCAGCTCCTTGCTCTCCGTGTCGATAGCGTACCGCGTATTCTTCCACTCCTCCCGCGTCACGCGCACCACCTCCCCGTTCTCCTTCCCCCTCACCTCGATCGCCTCTTCTCCCGTCTCCACCACCTCGCCGATCATCCCGTTATAATAGCGCTTCTCCGTTGACGAGTCATTCTTGACAAACATCACCTGCGCCCCTCGTTTCAGCACCAGCTCCCGTTCCGTCGGGAACGAGTGATCCGGGAAATCATCCTTCACCTCCGCCTGGAACACGCGTGCCGGCTCCTTCAACTCCTCCAGCTGTCGTTCATTAATCTCCCTGGCCTGTCGCGCGTGCGTGGTCAGCGTGATATACCCCTCCGCGCTGGCGGGCGCGAACCCGGGGACATACCGCCGGTTCAACGCGTTCAACGTCTCCTCGTCAGCGCGATTATCACGCACCTTGTTCAGCAAATCGATAAAAAGCGGGTCCTGCTGCCGGTAGACGATCTTCAGCTCGATCGTCACGTGACTCGTCTCCCGCAGCGCCTTGCTATGAAAAAAATACACCGACTCGTAGTGGCCCCTCAGGACGGCCCACTCCTCCTCCCTGGCCACCGGGGCCAGTTGTTGTATATCGCCGATCATCAAAAGCTGGACGCCGCCAAAAGGCCGTTGCCGGTCGCGATAACGCCGCAACACCTCGTCGACAGCGTCCAGCACGTCGGCCCGCACCATGCTAATCTCGTCGATCACCACCAGGTCAACGCCGCGGATGATGCTGATCTTCTCCCTACCGAACCTGTTCACCCGCGTCGCCCCGCCCTCCTCACGGCTCGTCAAACCGGGAACGTGGGGCCCGAAGGGAAGCTGGAAAAAAGAATGAATCGTCACGCCTCCCGCGTTAATCGCGGCAACGCCCGTGGGAGCGAGCACGATCATCCGTTTCGAGCAACGCTCCTTCAAGTGCTTCAGGAACGTCGTCTTCCCCGTGCCCGCCTTCCCCGTCAGGAAGACGTTCATCCCGGTATTTTCAAGGTAATCAAATGCAAGTTCCAGTTGAGGATTATTCTCCATTGCCGAGCGTGTTAGTTACTATATTCTCCTCGCCCCAACGGGGGACGATGGACAAAAATACAAATAAACGCGCCCCGCGACAAACAAGGCGCCCCGCGACACTTGAAAGAGATTTATCGTTACCTTTACCCCCCGGGAGCGGGCCGCGATTCTCGGGAAAAAGAGCGAGACCGCCTCCACCAGGGTGGAAATCTTGCCCGCGACAGACAGGAAACGATTGACATGAAGCCTCCTCGCGCCAAAATGAATAACCAAACGAAACGAACCATGAAACCGAAAACAGGTAATGAAGAAGAATCCCGCGCCGAATTTCGCGATCCCTCCCGCGACGCCTTCCGCGTCACCCTCTCTCGCGTCGCTAACACGCTCAGGGAACTCCTCGACAAGGAAATCAGCGACGCCCGTCGCCACGAGCTCTCCCTTGCCCTCGACGACGCCATCTCCCTCGCGCGCCATTTCCCTTTCGCCGGGCTTTCTCCCTCGGAAGCATTCCTGCAACGCGTCGCCTTCCTCGTCGAGCAAAACATCAACAACGCGCGTTACACCGTCAACGACCTCGCCACCGGTCTCGGCATGAGTCGTGCCACCCTTTACCGGCAGCTGTACGCGATCACCAGGCAGACGCCTTCCGTGTTTATCCGTACCGCGCGCCTTCACCAGGCGGCGTCTCTTCTTCGCGACACCACCTCCCGTGTTTCCGAGGTCGCGTACATGGTGGGGTTCCGCGGCCTCAAGTATTTCAACAAGCACTTCAAGGAGATCTTCGACATCACTCCTTCTATCTACCGCCGGCGCGTCCGCGTCCAACATTAACCACAGACCACGCTAAAAAAGAACCGGGGAGCGGTAATGCTTCCCGGCCGGTGACCGCGCGCTGGTGTTAAACGCGGGCGTCTTCTATTTACCGTTACTCGTTGAATCCCTCGTCCGGGGGGCCGTCCGGAACTCCGGACGGGCCGCGGCCATTTTTTTTATGCGCGTCCGGAACTCCGGACGTGCCGCCAAGAATTT
>JAITJA010000144.1 GCA_031279175.1 Odoribacteraceae bacterium | reverse complement strand
TACCATTGTGTATGATTGGCATTTGCTGTCCAAAAGAAAAGCCAAACAACGAACATTATCCGCACATTATCAACCGGTTGCCGTAGTTTGGCTGATTTCGGCTTTTTTATCAGACTTTTATTTTAAACTCGTCAACGTGACGAGTTACATCCTCGTCGCCGCCAACCGCGAAAGAATAGGTTTCAAGACAGGTTCGCCGCGAGACGACTGGTTCAAGAACGTCTTCTCGACGCGCGGGGCCGCCTCGTCGATGCCCGGTCGCGACGCCGTGCCCCGCGTCATCGACACGCGTCCCGCGAGGGGGCTTTTTTATTGGTCATGCCTCGCTGGCAGGCGGGAAAGTGTCCCCCCGCCTGCACCCCCTTCCAGCCCGTCACGCGGGGAGGGAGGGGAGGAGTATCCCTCCGTGCTGGATGGTGATTACGCGATCGCGTATCAATTCGACGTGGAGAGCTTACTTTATTTCTACGATGGGATTTTTACCCGCTCCGCGCTCGAACGCATTACCGGGATCAATCAAAAGCAACTGGCACATTACGCGTCTGGACTACACAAGCCGCGCCGGGAACAAGAGAGAAAAATCAAGGACGCGCTCCGCGCCCTGGGGCAGGAGTTGCTCTCCATCGTTTGACAGCCCGTCACGGTAACCCGGCGCGCGCCAGGCATACCACGCTGACGCGTATTCCCGGTATGGGGCCCAGTTCTTTCAGGCAGCTGGCGATAGTCGCGCCTGTCGTGACCACGTCGTCCACGAGCAGGATATGTTTTCCTTCCAGGGCCCCGGGGTTGGTCACCGCGAAGAGGCCTGTCGCGTTCATGGCCCGTTCGGCGGGATTCAATTTTGTCTGGGTGGGATTGTTGATGACCCGTCGGATCAGCCCCTCCCTCACCGGTAGTTGCATGACGGAGGCGATCCCTCGCGCGATCCGCGTGGACTGGTTAAAGCCGCGAGCCCGTTGTCGTCGCGGGTGGAGCGGGAGCGGGATGATCATGTCCGCCGCGACCTTCCCCTTGAGTTTTTCCCCGAAGAGCTTCCCGAGGTAGATGGCCAGCCGCTTGTTCTCGCGGTATTTTATGTCGCGCACCAGTTCCCTGTAGGGGCTTTCCCGGTGATAGTGCAGGAGCGCGTGCATCGGGCCTATCCGGCACTCGTCGGCGAACTTCAACTCCAGGTCAGCGAGGGACGCGTGGTAATACGGGAGGTTGTAGAGGCATCGGGTGCAGATGCACTCCTCCCCCGTCACGAGCGCCTCGTCGCACACCGCGCAGGTGGGCGGGTAAAACAAGGAGAGGAACGCGGAGAGATACGGGTTCATTGCCTCGCGAAGTGATAGGTGATCGCTCCTTCCTGTCGCGGCGGGGCGTCCTCCTTCGCGTTAAAGCGGGAGCGGGTGGCGGTCTCCACGGCCACTTCCCTCAGGCATGGATCTTTTCCCGATTCCGCGTCGACCACCTCCGCCTTGACCACCGCGCCGCGCGGGTTGACAGCGATGGCCACGACGACCGTCCCGCCAAACTCGCAACGGAAGACAGGGACGGGGAGAAACGTCTTGTGCCTCCCCGCGAGCCGGTAGGTCACGCTACTTTTTCCCGCGTACGCGGTAGACTGTAGCGAGTCAAGCTCCCGTTGTCGCCGGGCTTCCAGCGCTTGCAGGCTATCCGCCTCGCGTTGGCGGTCGCGGGGGAGGAGACTCGCTCGCCCCTCTCGCCCGTTATCCAGCTCCTCCCGTATCCCGGCGATATAGCGTTCGATATCCTGCCTCGCGTCGCGATCCCGGCGCGGCCCGTCGGCCATCTCCTCGTTCACGGCTATCGATCGCAGGAGCTCCCGCGCCTCCTCGTCGGCGTTCTCCTGGAGGGCATCCGCTTGTTGTTCCAGTTCCGCGGCGCGTTGCAGGGGTGATTCGATCGTGATCTCGATCTCCTCGTGCACCATCTCCCGGGAGAGGCTCGCGGCGAGCAGCACGATCGCCACCAGCAGGTGAAAGGCGACCGTTCCCAGTATTCCCGCTCGCCGGGCGTTAGGCATCTCTTTCCAGGTACTCATGGTTTACTCGAATTTCATGGAACGCGCGGGCTCTACTCGCGCCGCCAGCATCGACGGGACGACGAGTATCAAGACCGTCGCGACCAGCACCCCCGCGTTCAGCAGCAGCACCTCTCCCGCGCGAAAGGAGAGCGGGACGGCACTCATGTAATACGTCTCCGGGTCCAGCGTCACCACCCGGAAGTGATACTGCATCCCCGCCAGCGCGAAGGCCAGCGCGTTCCCCCAGAGCATCCCCCGGGCGACCAGGCCCGCCGCCACGTGAAGGAAAAGAAGGCGCAACGAGAAATCCCGGCAGCCGAGAGCCTTCAGCACGCCGATCATCGCGGTCTTGTCCAGGATCAGCACCAGCAGCCCGGAGACCATGTTAAAGCCGGCCACCGTCACCAGCAGTATCAAGATAATCCACACGTTCATGTCCAGCAGTTCCAGCCAGTCGAAGATCTGCGGGGCGATCTCCTCCAGCGTCATCACGGCATACCCCGTCGTCTCCTGCTCGATCAGCGCGGCGACGCGCGCGGCTTCCGCTCCCTCCTCCAGCACGACGGCGATCCCGGAGCGATCCTCCTTCCCCCACCCGTTCACACGGAGCAGGAGGCGTTGATCCACGAGCACCGTCGCGTCGTCATACTCCTTGAACCCGGTGTTATACGTCCCCCTCACCTCCAGCCGGCGCGGGCGCCGCGGCTCGTCCGGGAAATACACCGTGAGCCGGTCTCCCACCGTCACCTCCAGGTAGCCGGCGACGTCCGTCGAGAGCAGTATCGCGTCACTGACCGCGTCCGTCGTGAAATCGGGCAGCGTCCCCCCCGCGAGATACTCCCGGAAAAACCCCGGCAGGGTATCCAGCCCGCGCGCCAGCGCCCCGTGCACGTTCTTCTCCCCCGTCCGGCCCTTCAGCACGGCCGTTTTCTCCACGTACCCGTACGCGTGGTTCACGCCCGGCAGCCCCTCTATCCACGTGACGAGGGCCGTCGCGTCCCGCACGCGTTCCCCCGCGTCAGGCAGCACGTTCAGGTGCGCCATGAAGCCGGTGAGCTTCTCCCTGATCTCCCGTTTAAACCCGGAGGTCACGAACACCGCCAGCAGCATCACGCATACCCCGAGGGCGATCCCGGCGATCGCGATCCGCACGATCGGCAGTGCCGTCGAGCCGCCCTTCCCTTCCGAGAGCAGCCGCCGCGCCATGAACCACTCGACGTTCAACGCGTTCCCGTTTTATCGTCCCCGAACACCCGTTCATAGACCCGCCTGGCGGTAGGCACGACGCGCCCGGTCGGTTGGCTATCATACCTCTTCGCGTCCCTCGTCCACGCCTCCTCCATCGCGTAGAAATCCAGCGAGGGAAGGCGTTCCCCCTGCATCACCCGCGCGGTATGATCGAAAAACGCCTCCCAGCGCTTGTAATACAGGTCGCCCAGCAACCCGTTCCACTCCCGGTGCGAGTAATCATGCAGCCCCCCCCGTTCGGCCGCCGCTTGATTGCCCCAGACAGTCACCAGCGCGCGGGCGTTCCACTCGTACAGGTCGCCGTGCTTCTTGTCGCGGGAGAGCGAGCGGGCTTTCCGTATCCACTCGCCGACCATGAACTCCCGCCGCGTCCCCAGCAGCTCGTCCTGGCAGCGGACAAGCAGCAAGAAACGGTCGGCCAGCACGCGGAAGCGCGCCGCGTCACCTGCCTTGTACGCGTTACCGATCTCGCCGGAGAGCTTGTTCGCCTCGTCGGCGATGGCCTGGCGCAGCACGTCGACGAGGTCATACTCGAAATTATTATTCCCCTCCAGCTCTTTCGCGGCGGCCAGCATCTTCGCGGCGGCCTGCCGCGTGTAAACCGGGTCGTAGTAGAGCACGGAAGAGCCCCACGTCGACACCCGGGTCGGCGACACGCGAGGGCGGGCACAGAGCAACGACTCGACCGTCCCCTCTCCCGGGTACTCCACCGGGCAATTATACGGGTAGGCGGCCAGCAGTTGCCAGGCCTCGTCCAGCGCCGCGTGGTATCTACCGTACCGGGCCTTGACGTACGCGGCCAACCACTCTTCACGCGAGAACCGTTCCGCCCTCCAGGGCAGCTCGTATAGCAGTTCGAACATCACGGGGTTATTCTCGATCCCCTCGGGCGTCGCGCCCACGCCGGCGAGGCTCTTCCCGGCGGGATGTTCCCTGGCCTTGTAGAAACCATCGATCACGCGATCCATCCGCCCGTGCAGCCCGACCCGCCCGCCGAAGTTCAGCAACATGCAGTAGAGCCAGTCATGCTTGCCGTACCCGTCGGGGCGATACCATTCCGAGTTCGGGTCGCCCCATTGCGGGCGTTTCTCGCTGTAAAGGTCGAGGATGACCAGGTCGTGCACCTCGAGCTTCTCGATCATGTCCGGGCGCGGGTTTGCTTGCCATGCTTGTATCACCCACGCGCTTCCCGGCGCCGCCCGTTTCATGGCGGCCATGATGGTTTGGCCGGCGCGTCCCATGTCGATATTTCCCGTCCTTCCCCCCTCGTGGAAGGGATCCATCGCGTAGAAGCGGGCTTTCCCGTACAGCTTTTCCATCTCCTCGTAATACATGTCGGCGACCTTGTCGAAATTCGGGTCTGAGGGAACAAGGAACGCGGGTCTGTCGAACGTGCACCATTTCCCCGGGTCGGCCACGTGATACCCGAGCTTCTCCCCGGCGTCGCGCGGTACCATCCCCGCGAACCCGGGCATGGCGAGGTTGATCTCGAGCTCCCTGGCGCGGGCGACGACGCGTCGTTGCAGTGCCGCCTGTTTCTCGTACCACTCGCCCGGGTTCGGTCCTCCCCATCCCTCCAGGTTATTCATCTGCCACCATGCCATGTAGGCCGGTCCGGCGACGAACCGGTTAATCTCTCCCTCCGCGTATCCCAGTCTCGTCAGCAGGTTATACCACACCGTCTCGTTGCCGGTGGCGCTCAAGCAGAGATTGACGCCGTGCAGCGCCATCCAGTCCAGCTCCTGTTCCCACCGTTCCCAGTCCCAGAAGGCCATCGAGTAGGAGAAGGTACAATAATTAAGGTAATAGCGCAGTCGCTCGCTGGTTTCCCGCCGGATCGTGCTGTCGGGGAGCGGCAGCCGGGAGGGGAGGCGGCACGTCGGGTTGTTCCACGACAGGTGGATACCGGCGACGTATTTCAGGTACCAGTTAAAGCCCGTCGCCTGGCTCACGGCGTTGTTTCCCCGGATGATCACCTTCCCCGTTCCCGGGACGATCTCGAAGAAGTCCTTGCCGTCTGTCGCGGCGATAGTTTCCACGGAGATCCCCCGCGCCGTGCCGCGCGTGACTCTCCGGACGAGTTCCATCACTCCCTCGTCGCGCGCTTGCAGGCCGACGGGGAGGATCACGAGTAGAATGACGATAAATCGCGTGTACATTTTCATTTGTTTTCGTTTTTACTTGCTGGTTGTGCCGGGAAGATTCGCTTCCCACGCGAAGATACAGTTTCCCGGCGACTACACGCGTTCCCCGGTAGCGCGCGCGCGCCGAAATGATTAACAAGCCCTGTTAAACAGTCGCTTGTCGTCGAAAGACGTCGCGCGAGATACGTTTGACCACGCGTGAGATACGGTTGACCACGCGTGAGATACGGTTGACCACGCGTGAGATACAGTTGACCATGCATGAGATACGGTTGACCATGCATGAGAT
>JAITJA010000009.1 GCA_031279175.1 Odoribacteraceae bacterium | reverse complement strand
TTGCTTTATTCAAGTTCAAGCAGGGCTGGAACAGCATCCTTATTCGCCTGGAGAATGGAGGTGGAGGCGCGACAGGTTTTAGTTTCCTGCTTGTTCCCTGACTTGTCCTGGGAAAACCTTGCAGGTTTTCTTACCGCGTCTTGAATGGTCTTGGCATTTTCTTCCTCGTCCTGTCGCGGTATCATGACATCCAGGAGTCCCAGTCCTTCCAGACGGGTTCGTAGCCGATCGCGCGGATGGCCTCGACCATCTCGGAAGGCGAGCGGTCGTCGTTGATAGAGAATTGCTCCAGCCCGGCGCGGGGCGTGACGTACCCGCCGGGTTCGGTGCTCGAGCCGGCACTCATGGAGGTTGCCCCCAGCAACATGACGTGATCGCGAAAAACGCGGCTCTCTCGCGTGGAGATAGAGATCTCGACCTCTTGATCCAGCAGGCGGTAAGCGCAGATCAGTTGCACCATCTCCCGGTCGCTGATGGGATCGTTCGGGGAGAAACTCCCGGCGTGCGGGCGCAGGCGGGGGAGCGAGATAGAATACTTCCCGCGCCAGTAAGTCTTCTCCAGGTACTTCAGGTGTAGCGCGGTAAAGAAAGAATCCACGCGCCAGTCCTCCAGCCCGAGTAGAGCCCCGATACCTATTTTTTGTATGCCGGCCATCCCGGCGCGGTCTGGGGTCGCGAGGCGATAGCGGTAATCCGCCTTGCGCCCGGCAGGGTGGTAGAGGGGATAACGTTGCTCGTTATAAGTCTCCTGGTAGACGCACACGCAGTCCAGGCCTGCTCTCGCGAGGAGCGCGTACTCCTCCTGTTCGAGAGGTTGCACCTCGATGGCCACGTGCGAGAATTGGTCGCGGATGGCGCGGATGACCCGCTCGTAGTAGGTGGCGTCCGTCTTCACGGGCGATTCTCCCGAGACCAGTAGCAGGTGTTTGAATCCCCACGCGGAGATGACGGCGCACTCGGCCTCGACTTCCTCGAGGGAGAGGGTCTTGCGGCGGAACTTGTTCCCGCGGTTGAAGCCGCAGTAGACGCAGGCGTTCGCGCAGAGGTTGGAGAGGTAGAGGGGGATGTACAGCTGGATGGTTTTCCCGAAGCGTTCGAGGGTCAGGCGTCGGGCCTCTCTGGCCATCTCCTCGAGTAGTGGCGCGGCGGCGGGGGAGATGAGGGCGAGGAAATCGTCCGGTGTCCGGCGCGACCTTGACAGGGCGTCCAGTACATCTTTCCTGGTCTGCCCGGCGACGCGTTTCCGGGTCTCCTCCCAGGAGTATTGTCGTGCGATATCGTGAAACATGTGGCGCGGGATTTAATCCAGGAAGCTGGTTAGCGGCGAGGAGGCCCCGGCGTGTCGTTCTTGCTTGCCGAGCCTGGCCTCGAAGGCGATACGCCCGGCCTCGACGGCGAGCTTGAAGGCCCTGGCCATGGCGACGGGATCGCCGGCGACGGCAATGGCCGTGTTGACGAGCACCGCGTCCGCTCCCATCTCGAGGGCCTCGGCGGCGTGTGATGGCGCGCCGATACCCGCGTCGATGATGACGGGGACGTTACTTTGCTCGATGATGATCTCGAGCATGTCCCGCGTTCGCAATCCCCGGTTAGTGCCGATGGGCGCGCCGAGTGGCATGACGGTGGCGGCGCCGGCTTCCTCGAGTCGTTTGCAGAGCACGGGGTCGGCCTGGATGTAGGGGAGGACGATGAAGCCTTCCCTGGCCAGCGCGCTCGTGGCCTCGAGGGTCTCGACGGGGTCCGGGAGGAGGTAACGCGGGTCGGGATGTATTTCCAGCTTGATCCAGTTGGTTTGCAATGCTTCTCGCGCGAGACGGGCGGCGAAGATGGCCTCCCTGGCGGTGCGCGCGCCGGAGGTGTTGGGCATGAGCGATACCTCCCCGGGGCGTAGTCGCGGGAGCAGCTCGTCGCGGTCGTCACCGGGGTTTACCCGTTTCAGGGCGACGGTGACCAGCCGCGTGCCCGAGGCGATGATGGCTTCCTCCATCAGTTGGCCGGAGGAGAACTTGCCCGTCCCGAGGAAGAGGCGGGAGGAGAGTGTCTTGTCAGCTATTTGTAACATAGTTTATCCAGGATTTGTCGCGTCATGGCGCGTGGGTTTGTACTGTGATTGATGAGAGAGGAGACGGCGATACCGTTGACGCCCGTTCGCGCGAGTGGTTCGACGTCCTCGAGGCGGATGCCACCGATGGCGTGGACGGGGGTAGTGACGCCGGCGGAGCGGGCGGCAGCGATGACGCGCCGGTAGCCGTCGAGCCCGAGGACGGGGGCCAGGCGTTCCTTGGTTCCGGTGTGGGCGAAGGGGCCGAGGCCGATATAGTCGACGCCTTGCCGGGCGCTCTCCGCGACATCAGTGATGGTGTTGCATGTAGCGCCGATGATCTTGTGACACCCGAGGAGGCGGCGGGCCCTGGCGGGCGACATATCTTCCTGGCCGAGGTGTACCCCGTCGGCGTCCAGCGCGCGGGCAACTTCCACGCGGTCGTTGACGATGAAGAGCGCGCCGTGTTCGCGACATACCTGCCGGACGGCCGCGCCCTCGAGCAGGATTTCCTCGACGCTTCCTGCCTTGGCGCGGAACTGTATCCAGCGCGCGCCTCCCTGGCAGGCGGCCTCTACTTGCTCGGCCATCGTGACGCCGTCGCGGGGATGCGTGATATACTGCAAGGGGATCGAGGAGAGGGAGCGCGGCGCCGGCACGTCGTGTCGTCCCAGCGGCGTGGGATTCGAGCGGATAAAGCGGTCGACGTGTCGTTGTCCCTCCTGGCAGGCTTCCGGCAGGGAGTATCCCCTGGCGAGCAGCGCGGCGATAGAGGCGGAGAGGATACATCCCGTGCCGTGTTTCCCGCCGGGGGCGCGGGGGATGCTATACGCGTGCACCTGTCCGCCGGGGAGTAGCAGCAAGTCGGTGACTTGTTCCCCGTCGTCGTGCCCTCCTTTCCGGAGGATGGCGACGTTCCGCGCGCGGCAGGTAGACAGCAGGGATGCTTCCCGGTCGTCCCCGAAGAGTTGCCGCGCCTCGTTGGCGTTAGGGGTGACGAGGTCTATCTTCTCCAGGATCTCGTCCAGGTGCTCGACCTGCTCGCGGAACGAGTGCCCGGAGCTTGTCGTCAGGATGGGGTCCCAGATCACCCGCGCGGCGGGCAGCCTTTCCCGGAGGTAAGTCGTGATCTCGAGCAGCGCGGCGGGGCTTTCCACCAGGCCGATCTTGACGACGGCGGGGGTAAATTCCTCGAGCAACACCTCGCACTGCCGGATGATCTCCCGGGGGGAGCTCCACGCGGCGCCACGGTACGCGTGCTGGTTCTGGAAAGTGATGGCGCTACACGCTCCCAGTCCCAGAGCCTTGCAGCTTTCGATCGTCTTGATATCCGAGGAGAGGCCGGCGCCGGAGGTGGGGTCAAGCCCAGCGATCGCGAGCACTGGTGGTGGTGGCAGGCGCGCGAAGCGGTCGACGACCTCCCGGGGTTGCTCCCAGAGGTGGCCAAGCAACGCGCCCCCGGCGAAACCGGTAGCGCGGCACCGGGGGAGATTGCTTGCCGTGACGCCACCCAGGGCGATCACCCTGTGGCGCGCGAGCACCTCCCGCGACCGTTGCTCGTCGAACCGTGCCGCCGCGTATCCCGGCTTGGAGATGCTGTCGAAGAGGGGGCCGAGGAACAGGTAGGAGGGGCGCCAGGGGAGCGACGCGGTAGCCTCGACCTCCTCCAGCGAGTGGCACGAGAGGCTGACGTTCGCGAACCGCGATAGTTCCTTGTCGCTGGCGCGGCGCGCGTTCGCGTGTACCCCCTTCAGCCCGAACCGATCGACGAGTTCGAAGTGATCGTGCACGACGATCCGGTGGCGGTACGCGGGGAGTATCTCCCGGATGAAGGCCTCGAGCACCTCCCGCGCGGCGCCGGGCTTCCGCAGGTGGAGCACTTGCAGTCCCTGCTCGAAGAGGGCGTTACAGGCGGCGCCCTCCCCGTCGACCGGGCCCGGGGAGGTGATGACGATGATCATTTCGCGTTCAGCTTTTCGCGCAACTTTTCGTTGGCCCGCATGGAGCAGAAATTCTCGCCGCACATCGAGCAATAGCGCGCGCGTTTATGTTCTTCCCCGGGCAACGTCTCGTCGTGCAGGAGGATAGCCCGTTCGGGGTCGAGCGCGAGGTGGAATTGATCTTGCCACCGGAACTCGTACCGCGCCTTGCTCATGGCCCAGTCCCTGTAATAGGCGGCCGGGTGTCCCTTGGCGAGATCGGCGGCGTGCGCGGCCAGTTTAAAGGTGATCACCCCCTCCTTCACGTCGTCGCGATCGGGCAGCCCGAGGTGTTCCTTCCGCGTGACGTAGCACAACATCGACGTGCCGTGCCACGCGATCATGGCCCCGCCGATGGCCGAGGTGACGTGATCGTATCCCGGCGCGATATCCGTGACGAGCGGCCCGAGCGTGTAGAAGGGGGCCTCGTTGCACCATTCCAGCTCCAGCTCCATGTTCTCCCGCACCTTCTGCATGGGCACGTGCCCGGGCCCCTCGACGAGCACCTGCACGTCTCGTTTCCATGCCTCCCGCGTCAGGTTGCCGAGTGTCTTCAGCTCTGCCAGCTGCGCCTCGTCGTTGGCGTCGGCGATGCACCCGGGTCGCAGGCCGTCGCCCAGAGATATTCCCGCGTCATACCGCGCGAGGATCTCGCAGATCTCCTCGAAGCGCGTGTACAGGAAATTCTCCCGGTCGTGCGTCGCGCACCAGTTTGCCATGATCGCGCCGCCTCGCGAGACGATACCCGTCAATCGCTCGATGGTCAGCGGCACGTGATGCCACCGCAGCCCGGCGTGTATCGTGAAATAGTCGACGCCCTGTTCTGCCTGCTCGACGAGCGTGTCGCGGTAGACCTCCCAGGAGAGCCGTTTCACGTCCCCGCCCACCTTTTCCAGCGCCTGGTAGAGCGGCACGGTTCCCACGGGCACGGGCGAGTTGCGTATGATCCACTCCCTCGTCTCGTGGATATTCTTCCCGGTAGAAAGGTCCATGATCGTGTCCGCTCCCCACCGGAAGGCCCACACGGCTTTCTCGACCTCCCCGGCGATCGACGACGCGACGGGCGAGTTCCCGATATTCGCGTTGATCTTGACGAGGAAATTCCGCCCGATGATCATCGGTTCGCTCTCCGGGTGGTTCACGTTGGCGGGGATAATCGCCCTCCCGGCGGCCACCTCCTGTCGCACGAACTCCGGCGTGATCCGTCCTGGCAGCCGCGCGGCCCCTCGTTCGCCGCGTTCTCGTTTATATTGTTCCCGTACCCGGTCGGCCAGCTGGTTCTCTCGGATGGCGACGAACTCCATTTCCGGCGTGATCGTTCCCTGCCGGGCGTGATACATCTGCGTCACGCGCTTGCCGGGACGCGCCACGCGCGGGTTCTTGTTGACGTGCTCGAAGCGGAGCGCGTCGAGCGACCGGTCGAGGAGCCGTTCCCGGGCGTACGTCGAGGAGGGCCCGTCGAGCTTGACGGTGTCGCCGCGCTCCTCGATCCACGCCTCGCGTACCCGGGGCAGTCCCTTGTTCAGGTCTACCTCGTGCGCGGGGTCGGTGTACGGGCCGGAGGTGTCGTACGCGACGACGGGGTCGTTTTCCCTGCATTTCCCCCGCTCGTCCCTCGTTGGAGAGAGGATGATCTCCCGCATGGGGACTTTCAAGTCGAACAACTCTCCCGGGACGTGTATTTTCCGGGAACCGGGCAACGGGCCCGTGGACAGGTGGAATGTTTTATCCATGATCTTTGATTGTTTTACCCGCCTTGCGCGGCTTTAATAATGATGATACTACTATCTTCCCGCGGCATGGTCTTGTCCCATGCCTCGCGGGGGATTACCTCGAAATCGAGGGCCACGGCGGCATGATCCGTGTTGACGCCGTTTTCCTCGAGCACTTGTTTTAGCGAGACGCCGCTCGCGCAGTCGATGACCTTGTCGTTAATAAAAACTCTCATGTGCTTCAACTTTTCTTAATATACGGGTATACCCCGCGTTTCTTCTCTTGCATTTCTCTTTTTTTTGCCGGGCGCGTTGCCCGACCCCCTCCGCCGGCATTACCCGGATCAGGTCATGGGTATAATCTCAGCCCGTCGTGTTGACCCCCCGCCGGACGGCGAGCGGGCAGGAGGAACGCTACCGTTTACTCCTTAGGCACCCCTTACTGGATATAACGGCGACGAAGGTAAGGAGAAATACGGGAAATCAAAACGCGCCGGTATCTTTTTCACGGGCAACACGCGCCTCGCGTCCCGGTGGTGGCGCGCTTCTCGCGGGCCCCGCTCGTTCCATGGCAGGTGAATTATGCCGTCGCGACGGCGGGGGATTTCCCGGTAAGGGCTCCGCGCCACGCGAAACCTTGCCGCGCTCTTTAGCGTGGCGCGAGACATCGCCGCGATTTGCAGCGCCCTCTCCGCGTGGCGCGAGACCTCGCCGCGATTTGCAGCGCCCTTTCGCGTGGCGCGGAGAGCTCTTCCCCTTTTTGGACGTGTTGCCGCACTCCCGCGAGAAGCCGTCCCCAACGGGACGGGACGCTCGTCCGGAACTCCGGA
>JAITJA010000115.1 GCA_031279175.1 Odoribacteraceae bacterium | reverse complement strand
CCGTGTTGCACTACAAGATGCAGTTCTTCTGGACGGGCGCGTACGTCCTGTCGGGCGACGAGCTGATCGTCCGTTCCTACCAGGGGCCGGTGGCCTGCGCGCGACTACGAGAGGGTGGCGTCTGCTGGAGCGCCATCCGACGCGGCGAGACGATCATCGTCGGGAACGTCGAGGAGTTCCCCGGCCACATCGCCTGCAACCCGGCCTCGAGGAGCGAGATCGTGATCCCGTTACGGGACAAGGAGGGGAACATCTTCGGCTGTCTCGACGTGGATAGCGATCGCCTCGACGCCTTCGACGAGGAGGACGAGGCGGGATTAAAGAATGTCTTATCACTACTACACGCATGAAAAAATTATTGCTGGCAGCGTGCCTCCTCCACGCGTGGACGCTCGGGGCACAGGAAGAAAAAGGATCGCCGCCGTGGGTAAAGCGATACGAGGCACTGGACGCGCGGGCTGTCGATCGCTCGGACGCGGCAGCCGTGTTTAACGCGGCGGTGCACGCGACGAGGGAAGGGGATCATGCCGTGGCCGACACCCTCTTCTCGCTCCTGATAGAGCGAAAGTACCGCCTCCTCGCCGCCCATGCCGGGAAGGCCAACGCGCTGGAAAAGCAAGGGAAGATAGACGAGATGATGACCGCGTTGAGAGACGGCATGAAGGCAGGCATGAAAGCCGGCATGAAGGCCGACTCCCTGCAACTGGAAAAGCTCGAGGCCATGTACGTCGCGCGTCTCCTCGCGCGGGGTCGGGATTATCTCCGGGAGGGCAAGTTCGAGAAGGCGGCGGAGGCCTACGCGCTCGTCACCCGCCTGGAGCGTCGGCGATGGAAGCTTGACGGCTACATCGCGCTCGGCACGCTCTACATCGCGCGCGGCGACGCGATCCTGGGGGCGGTCACCGGGAAGAGCATCCCCGGATCCACCCGGAAACGGGCCGACGACGCGTTCAAGAAATCCCGCGATTACCTCGACCGCGCCGGTAAACTCTCGCCCGACGACCCCCGCCTGACGGACGCGCGCGACAGGCTCGAGAAAAGCTCCCGGTAACCACCGGGCGAAAAAAAACGCGCGCCTTCCACTCGAAGGCGCGCGTTCATCGTTACTCCTTTATTTACTTGTCGAGTTCCAGCACCTTCTCGACGCGCTTCTGGATATCCTGCAGGTGATACAGGCTCATCTTATCCGTTGCCTTCTCGATCGCGTTCTTCACGTCGGCGAGCAACCCTGTCAGGTGGCCGCGGAAAATCCCGGCCACGTCATTCTGTCCCGGAGTAGCCGTTGGCAGCAGCGGGTTCGCGGTAGCACTTGCCGGGGCCGGCGTCAGCACCCGGGCACAATTCGTCACGTACATCCGTTGCAAATTCCTCCGGCCCAGGTCCACCGGCTTGTTATCATACAACTCCGTCCAGATCCCCTGCTTCAGGTCGTCGAGATACTCGAACACGTCATACTGCTCGTCCCGGACTATATTCATCACCACCGCCGAGCTCAACAGCCGCGTCAGGACGTTCGTCTGCTGGCTACCGAACGTCGCCACCGGGTCGATGCCGACATACGGCACGAGCGCGTTATCAACCAGCCACGACGGGATGACGAACAGGTTCTCGTTCAAGAACCGCACCGCGGCCTTCTGCTTCTCCACCGACACCGGCTCGTAGACCGTCCCCTTCTCCTCGACGCTCCTTGGCGTGTGATACTTCCCGCCGACAACCTTCGCGACGTGCCCCATGTAGCGCCCGTACTGCATGATCACCTCCCGGTACATGCCCTGCAAGTTCTCGTACCCTTTATTCTTCTCCCGGGTCCACTCCGGCAGCCGCGGCAGGATACCCTTCAGGTTCTTGATACCGTACTCGCTGGCCAGCACCGGGTCATCGCCCAGGTCCTCGCTTTGCGAGCGCGGGTCATACGCCTCCTGTTCATGGCCAAAGAACAGCCGGGGGTCCTTCAGCTTCTTGATGATCCACTCGTTCAGGAACGGGATCTCGTCCTCCGGCGTGGCGTATCGCGGCAACCACCGGTAGCCCCACTCGATGGCCCACTTGTCATAGTCCCCGATACGCGGGAAAATACCTGCCCGACCGACCTTGTCGCCCGGCTGGGCCACGTAATTAAATCGCGCGTAGTCCATGATCGAGGGCGTGTGCCCGTGCTTCTCCACCCACGACTTGTCGCGCAGTTTCTCCACCGGCGTCGTCGAGCTTGAACCGTAGTTATGGCGCAGCCCCAGCGTGTGCCCCACCTCGTGCGAGGAGACGAAGCGTATCAACTGCCCCATCAGCTCGTCGTCGAAGATCATCGCCCGGGCGGCAGGATCGATCATGCTCGCCTGGATCATGTACCAGTTATGCAACAGCTCCTGGATATTGTGATACCAGTTGATATGCGTCTCGATAATCTCACCGCTCCTCGGGTCATGCACGTGCGGACCGCTGGCGTTAGCTATCGTCGACGACTTGTAGACAATCACGTTATGCAGCGCGTCGTTAATGCTCCACGCGGAGTCGCCCACCGGGGCGGGCAGCGCGTAGATCGCGTTCTTGAAACCGGCGGCCTCGAACGCCACTTGCCAGTCGTTGACCCCCTGGACGAGGTAGGGCACCCACTTCGCCGGCGTCGCCGGGTCGATATAGAAAACGATCGGCTTCACCGGCTCCGTCAGCTCCCCGCGCTTGTACTTGGCCTCGTCCTTCGGCTCCAACCGCCACCGCGCGATATAGGCCTTCCGCTCCACCTTGTTATCCTCGAAACGGGTAAACGCTTGCGTGAAATACCCCACGCGCTCGTCCGCGTACCGCGGCCGCATCGGCACGGCGGGCAGCAGCACCAGCGAGCTATTCAGCTCGAACGTGATCGGCAGCGAGGACGTCGGCGTCGACAGGGCCTCCGGCAGGGTCGCCCGTTGCCCGGCAGCGCCCCGCGCGTACGTCTTCACCGTCCGGATCTCGATATTCACCGGGAACGACTTGATCGTCTCGATATACGACTTGTCCGCCTGGAAGCCACCCACGTTCCGTTTCGCCGCGGCGGAGAAGTTCAATATCTCGTTATCGCCCTGCACGAGATCGGTCACGTCGATCACCGACGTTTTCACCCCGAGGCTATCCCCGCCGTAGGCCTTCACCGGGAAGCTCGCGATGATGGCGGGCAGGGACGAGTTGCTCACCGAGCGATACATGCCGGACTCGACACTGTCGGCCCGTTCCACGTACAGCATCCGCCGCGCGAAGATCTTGTCGCCATTCCCCTTCTCGAACCGGATAACGTTCTCCCCGATCTGGTCGCTCCCGTACGTGTTACTCACCCCCTCGGGCGCCTTCGCGATCCGGTTCACGATCAAGATATCGCGCTCGAGCAGCGTGTCCGGGATCTCGAAAAAATAACGGTCATTGACGCGGTGAACGCTGAACATTCCCTCGTCCGTCCTGGCCTCGGCGGTGATCACCTCCTTGTAAGGCTTCGGGGCATTGCCCCTCCCGGCGGCCGTCCCGGGATTTTCCACGGGGCCTCGCGCCCCTCTTTGCGGCTCTGTCGGCTGTTGCGCGCGCGTCGAGAACGCGACCGCCAGCAGCATGAGTAAACAATAAAATCGTGTCATAATAGCATAAAGTTAAGTTTTAAAATAATTATCAAGCCATCATCCTATCGTTCGGGGAGCGCGGGTAATCGCGGCCCGTCGTCCCGGCGCGGGAAGGAGCATGGACGTTCTGGTGAAACGCGTTCAAAGGTAATTTATTTCCCCGGTAAACAAGAAACCCGGCAGCGGAAACGCGCGGCTACCGCCCCCCCCGGGCATGAAAAAAACCGGGAGAGGTCTCCCCCCCCCGGCTGGATAAAAACAAAGATCCATGAAACATTAATCTCGAAAATTCTCCCTCGTCACGGGATCACCGTGAAATCTACCGGCGTCCACGGTCCTTTTTCTCCCCGCGTGTTCTCCCAGCGCAGCGAGAAATAGAAACGCTTGCCGCGATCCGTGTCCGGGAAGTCGAACGTGCACGGGCTATTCGTGTCGAACGTCGACCGCGTCAAGTCGGCGTGCGCGACGCCTTCCGTCGCGGTGGTCACGAGGCTGGCGATCTCCGCGCCGTGCTGGCCCTTGGGCTTGCCCGACCCGCGTTCCTTGTCGAAAAAGTGCAATACCACCCGGAACGCTCCCGGCAGCTCGATCAGGTAACCGGGCATTCTCGACGCCACCGGCGACGGCGAGCGTTTCCCCGTTTGTCGCGGCGGGACACCCATCAAGTCGAGATCCTTGTCAGAAATCAATTCGTCGGGGAACATCTGCAATAACCTCACCAGCCTGTTCAGGCGCGGCTCGAGGTCCTTCCGCGCGGCCATGATCGTGTCGATTGTCTCGGCGTTACGCAACTTCTCGTTTTCCCATGCCGAGTACGCGTTCAGGTACGCGGAGATCGCCGGGGCGATCTTCTCCTTGAACCATTTACCGAGCTTGGTCGTCTCCTCGAACCCGAAGCGAGAGAGATTGCCCGGGAGCGTGAAGTAATTGACAAACACGCTCACGAAGTGCTGTAATGCCTGATAGGAGTTGTCTAACCATTTTAGTTTTGCCATAACTATTTGTTTTAAAGGTTCTCGATTATCTCGCGCGCGTCCATGTCAACGATAACAAGACGCGCGGGAACAGGACGATATCTATCGCGGACATTGGAATGTTCCGTTGGAACATTGGGATATTCTGTCGGAACATTGAAATGTTCTACTGGAACATTGGAATGTTCTACTGGAACATTGGAATGTTCTGTCGAGATATTGGAATGTTCTACTGGGACATTGGAATGTTCCAACGGAACATTGGAGTGTTCCGTCGGGACATCGGAATGTTCTGCTGGAACATTGGAATGTTCTGCTGGAACATTGGAATGTTCCGTCAGGACATTGGAATGTTCTACCGGGACATTGGAATGTTCCAACGGAACATTGTCCTGTTTCGATCTATTTAAGCGTTGTTTTTTCATCACGTGACGGGTATAAAATTACAGTACGGGGTGTTGACGGTGGACGGGGACGCGTGTTGTCACGAGCGACGCGACGGCAATGGCGCTCGCTCGACGGGCGGGGAGCGCGTTTTTAAAAATAGTCGCGGTGATCGTTTGTTTCATGTTGATGTTGTTTTAAAGGGGGACCATGTCCCGTGTCCCGCGAATATAGTTTGGATATAGATACTTGTCAATAGCGCGGCGATATTTGTTTCCCGTCGGTGCACGTTTCCTCGTTCCCGGTGGCGTTCCCTTTCCATTCTCGCGCGGAATGGATAGCTTCGCGGGAGTAACCATTTAACGTGTAAAACGATGAAGATCCTGGTGATAGAAGATGATCCCGCGTTGCGGGAGATCCTGAGGGAGTCGCTCGAGAGAGAGCGCTACGTGGTAGAGATCGCTCGCGACTACCGGGAGGCCCTCGAGAAGAGCGAGACGTACCAGTATGATTGCATTTTGCTGGATATCATGTTGCCGGACGGTAACGGTCTCGACCTGCTGTCGCGGCTGAGAGCGGAGGGATTGCAGGAGAAGATTATCATCATCTCGGCGAGGGACTCGCTGGATGACAAGGTGCGGGGGCTGAACGCCGGGGCGGATGATTACTTGCCGAAGCCTTTTCACCTGGCGGAACTGGCGGCGCGCGTCCGTAGCGTGACGCGACGCGGGCACGACGGGGGGAAGAGCGCTATCGAGCAGGGGAATATTCGCGTGATCCCTGGAAGTTACCAGGTTTTCGTGAACGACGCGGAGGTGGTGCTGAACCGCAAGGAGTATGACATTTTGCATTATTTCATGCTCCGCCCGAATCGCTTGCTCGACAAGTCGCTCCTTGTCGAGGCGGTCTGGGGTGATCACGTGGATCAGGTGGATAATTTTGATTTCATCTACGCCCAGATCAAGAACCTGCGCGGGAAGTTGCGGCGCGCCGGCGCCAGCGCCGGGATCAAGGCGGTGTACGGCCTGGGATATAAATTCGTGTTGCCATGAAGCTGTGTTACCGGGTGCTCTGGCGGCTTTCGGCGTGTCTTCTCCTGCTGGCGTTGGCGGGTGGCGCGGCGTTTTACGCGGTGATTATCGACGAGATCCACGACGAGACGGACGATTACCTGGAGGAGCACGCGCGGCGGGTGATCACGCTGAAGCGCGCCGGGCATGACGTTTCGCCGCCGGGAACGTGGGATAGTAGTTACTCGACGCGGGAGGTGACGGAGGTGTACGCGCGCGGGCGCCCCCGGGTGGAGTTTCTCGACGAGATGGTGTATGTCGACGCGAAGCTGGAGGCGGAGCCGACGCGGGTGCTCAAGACGATTTTCACGGACGCTGGAGGGCGTTATCACGAGATTATTATCCGTACCCCGACGATCGACAAGGACGAGTTGCAGGGGTCGGTGTTTTACTCGATGCTGCTGCTGTGTTGTTCGTTCCTCGTGGCCTCGCTGCTGGTGATTTTCATGGTTTTTAGTCGCGAGACGCGTCCGCTTTACACGCTGCTGCGGTGGTTGCGGTCGTACACGATCGGTCAACGACGCGTCCTTGCCTCCCCCCGGGCGATGGCCTCGGAGTTCAAGGAGTTGTACCGCGCCGTTGAGCTGTCAACGAGGAAGAACGAGGAGATTTTCGAGCAGCAGAAGCAGTTTATCAGTAATGCCGCGCACGAGTTGCAGACGCCACTGGCGATATGCAAGAATCAACTGGAACTGCTCGCGGAACGCGAGGACGGGGAGCGGGGACTGGCCGGGATCATGAAGGTGCAGGAGACGCTCGCGCGGTTGATACGCTTGAACAGGAGCTTGCTTTTCCTGTCGCGAATAGAGAACGGGCAGTTCGTCGAGCGGCAGGAGGTCAGTTTTAACGATCTTGTCCGGCGCGTGTCGCCCGATTTTGGCGAGGCTTACGCGTACAAGCGCGTTTCCTTCCGGGTGGAGGAGCGGGGGGAGTTTCGCGTCGTGATGGACGAGGTGCTGGCGACGTCGCTGGTGACGAACTTGCTCAAGAACGCGTACCTGCATTGTCGCGAGGGAGGGAGCGCTCGCGTGGAGATCTGCCGGGATTTTTTTCTTGTCGCCAATAGCGGCGACGAGGCGCTGGATGAACGCGTGTTCGAGCGGTTTTATCGCCCGGCGAGCGAACATTCTACCGGCCTTGGGCTGGCTATCGCGCGTTCTATCTGCCGCGGCGGCGGGCTCGAGCTTTATTATGCTTTCGAGGCGCGGGAGCACCGTTTTCGCGTGGCGCGGTCAGAAGTTCATCTTGACTTGTAGCGCGAGGTCGAGGCGTTTGTTGTCGTCGACGCGCGCGAGGTAGGCGCCGATCGAGGAGCGGTCGGGGTAGTAGGTGAGGCCTCCTTTCGCGTAGACGGTGAGTGAACGGGAGAGATCCCAGTTCGCGTTGAGGTAGGACCGGTATCCCCTGTTGTAGAAGGCGGGTAGGGAGACGCCGTGCAGGATGTCGTGCTCGTGGACGTATACGCGGGCGTTGTAGGAATCAATGTCAAAGTATGCCAGGCGGAATTGCATTTTGACCCTCGAGCGCTCGAGGGCGAGCAGGAGGTCGTGGGAGATGAAAAGGCCGTTTTCTCGCGCGGCGGCCATGGCGTGGCTGGTGTACTCGAGGCGCGAACGGGACTCGACAAGTGGTAGGAATTCGCGGCAGGCGTATTGCACGCGGTACTCGCGACGCGTCGCCGCGATGGTGCGCTTAACTCGCGCGCCGGGTAGGTCCCCGGGCTTGCTTTCGACTTTCACGCGGACGCTCCACTCGTTTTTTTCTCTCTGGTAGAGGGCCTCCCCGGCGGTCTCGCTGCCGCTGCCCGGTTCGGTGGCCCGGTAACGGGGAGCGAAGTAACGGTAGTCGTCGCGGTAGAGGAGTACCTTGAGGCGTCGGAGCGGTGAGAGTTCGATGGCGACGTGTATGCCTTCCTCGTTGGAGGTGTTGGAGTACTCTCCGAATCCACTACTATAATAAGAGGTGTAGCGTTTGTCGTAACGACGGTAGAGGGCGGAGAGGGAGAGCCAGCGGGAGACGGTGTAACGGAGGCCGTTGACGGTGGCGAGCGCGCGGTTGTCGCTGATGGCCGTCTCCCCGAAGAGGTAGACGCCGGCGATGCCGACCTTGTAGTCGACGGAGGCAAGGACGCGATGGCGACCGGCGTCGTTGTACTGCTGGTAGGGCAGGTCGCCGGTCTTTAGCCGCGGGGTGAAGTTGTAGTATATCGCGCGCGCGCCTACCCGGAAGGATTCCCGGTTGTAGGTCGCCGACAGGCCGGTGATGGTCTCTTTTAGCGCGTGTTTTTTCGCTATCTCGAGGCGGTTGCGGTGGTATCCGCTATCGTCCGGGCTGGCTTCTGTCTCGCCACCCACCTCCAGGGAGTCTCCCGCGACGACGCTCGCGTCTACCCGCTTGGAGGACCAGAAGAGTGTCGCCGTCATCCCCCGGGAGGGGCGCGCCGTGACGGCAATGCCCCGCGCGAAGCGGTTTTCGTCCGCCGAGGTGTGGGGGACGACTTCTTTCCCGGCCTTTTCGTTTCCGGGCGCGACCGTGGACTTGCCTATCGCGAAGCCGTTCCATGCCACTAATCCCTGGCCAAATTGTAACCGGTAGTCGCCAACGATGACCCGCTCCACGATAGGCGATAACCGGGCGGAAACATACCCGGAAAGGAAGTCGAAACCAGCGCGCTGCCCCCGCGAGAAGTAGGGCTCTCCCGCGTCGTTCTCGAGCGTGAAGCCGGCGCGGAAGGCGTCGCCACTATCTATCTTGTACTTTAATCGCGCCGCCAGCGGGGGACCAAGGTAACGACGCTCCTCGTGATACTGGCGGGCGCTCTCGTCGAGGAAAGCTCCCTCGTCATATCGCTCGTAACCCACCGGCAAGGGACGCGACGCGCGGACGCGGGCCAGGATCTCGTGGCGGACGCGGCGACGCGGGGATGATGAGGTTGACGTCCCTCCCGCCCCCCCCACCGCGATGAAGGGCAAGATGCTTTCCAGCTCCCGGCGACCGATGCCGGTCACCAGTAGTAGCTCGCTCGCGTGGCGAAATCCACCGGAGCGTTTCCTGAATCTGATGATGTTGTCGATTTGGCTGTCCGACAGGAATACTAGTTGTTTCAATTCCTCGAACGTCGCCTCGTTGATGGATAGCGGGTGATGAAGCAGCCGGAGTAACGCGCTCGCGATTTCCTCGTGATCAGCCGCTGCCGCGTGCTCCCCGCGTTCTTCCAGTATCCGCTCTATCACCGGTAGATCTTGCCCGGCCAGCCGGAACGGGAGCATTAACACGAGCGCGAGCCACGCTGACCGCGCGTTAAAACACATCAAAACCGAGTTCCAGTTTCGCCGTCTCGCTCATCCGCTCCGGCCCCCAGGGCGGGTCGAAGACGAGGTTGACGGTCACGCGCTCGATCCCGTCGACGCGCCCCGCCGCGACGCGGGCTTCCTCGATGATCTCGTCGGCAATGGGGCATCCGGGGGCCGTGAGGGTCATCGTGATCACTACTTCTTCTTCCCCCGGGAACTCGATCGCGTAGACCAATCCCAGGTCCCATATGTTTACCGGTATTTCCGGGTCGTGAACGGTCATGAGTTGCTCGATGACCAGGTCTTCTTTTAAGCTTTTTCCCACGTGTTACTGGTTAAAGGCGATCGCGTAATATTTTATTTGCTTGATCATGGCCAGCACGCCCTCGGAGCGGTTCGGGGAGAGATGCTGTTGCAAGCCGGTCGCGGCGAGGAATTCCATGTCGGCGGCCAGGATGTCAGCCGGCGGTTGCCCGGAGAAGACGCGCAGTAGTAAGGCGATGATCCCCTTCGTGATGACCGCGTCGCTGTCCGCCTGGAAGTATAGCCGACCGTCGCGGTACGAGGCATGTAACCAAACGCTCGACTGGCAACCCGAGATCCTGTTTTCTTCTGTCTTGAATTCTTCTTCCATCGGTGGCATGGCCGCGCTGATCTCGATGAGGTAACCGTACTTGTTTGTCCAGTCATCGTACACGGCAAGCTCGCTGATGATATCATTTTCTATCTCTTTTATCGTCTTCATGTATTTCATTATTTGCCCGCGAAGATAACGCTTCCTGACGTATTCTCTCTTGCTTGTCCCGCGTCGATGCAAAATCCGTCGTGGAGAAAGGCGCGGGGGGCGGGCTGGTGGAGGCGGGCCTGGACGAGTAGTTCGTCGATGATCGAGAAGGCGTCGCGGTGGTGGATGTCGCGGAGAAAGGCGGGAGAGAGGAGTTGTATGCCGCAGAAAGAGAAGGGAAGGGAGGCGTGGAAGCTGTCGCTGACGATCTTTTGCTCGCCGGTAGAACGGTCTTCCCAGCCGGAGAGAAACCCGGGGGGGGCGAAACGAAGGACGCGGGAGGTGACGGCGGGTTGGACTACCAGCGTGGCGCGAGAGAGATGCTCGTCGTGCGCGCGGCGGAGGGCGACCAGGTCAACGTCCGAGAGGATGTCGACGTTGTGCAGGAGAACAGGTAGGTCGGGGAGGAAAAGTGGGCGTGCATGGAGCACCGCGCCACCAGTGTCCAGGAGCGCGGCGCGTTCGTCGGAGAGGCGCGCGTCCATGCCGAAGAAGTCGCGTTCCTTCAGGAAATGCTCGACCTGGTCGGCGTGGTGGTGGATGTTGACGACAAGCCGATGAACGCCAACCTCCTTTAGTCGCTCGATGACATGCTGGAGGAGGGGTTTCCCGTCGACCTCGAAGAGCGCCTTGGGACGACTGGCCGTGAAGGGGAGCAGGCGAGTGCCGAGACCGGCGGCAAGGATCATGGCGTTCATATGTCAACCATTTTGTTCTTGATCGCGTACATGACCAGCGCGGCGGTATTGCGACAGCCGGTTTTGTTCATGAGATTGGCGCGGTGCTTGTCGACGGTTCGCTTGCTGATAAATAATTGCTCGGCGATCTCCTGGTTGGAGAGGCCGAGGCATATATAATAAAGTACTTGTAGCTCGCGGCCGGAGAGTTCGGCGAGGCGCGTGTCTGGGCGGTTGTCCCGCATGTTGTCGAGGAGTCCGACGAGGAGCTCCTCCGAGAAGTAGTTTTCGCCGTTGGAGACCTTCTGTATGGCGGTGATCACCTTGTCGATGCCGGAATTTTTTAGCATGAATCCCCTGGCCCCGGCGTCAATCATCTTGTAATAATATTGCTCGTCACCGAACATGGAGAGGACAATGATCTTGAGTGCCGGTTTCATTTTCATGGCCTGTATGGTGGCGTCGATGCCGTTCATTTCCGGCATTTCGATGTCCATGAGTACGACGTCGCATGGCGTCGCGTGCAGTTTCCGGATAAATTCCTTGCCGTTTGATGCCTCGTGTATCCCGTTCGCGAAGCCCCGGGTGGAGAGGAGTAGTTTTAGTCCCTCGCGGAATAGTTTATGATCGTCTACGATAAAGATGTTCATGCGCGATGGTTATTTAGCGTTAATGTATGCCCGCGCCTGCATTCCCTGCCCTGGCTTGCCGGTGAAGAGGATGTCCCCGTTCCCCGACTTGAGACGGTATTGCATGTTCCTGATGCCCATGCCCCCCTCGCCGATGGCCCTGGATAGCTCGAAGCCTCGCCCGTTATCCTCGTAGTCGAGCTGGAGGAGGTCGTTCTCCCAGTGCAGGTGCATCCGGATGGTACTTGCCCCGGCATGGCGGATGGTGTTGTTGATCAACTCGCAGATGACGCGGTACATGATGACCTCGACGTTGTAGGAGAAGCGTCGGCGCTCGATGTTGGCGCGGAAGTGGATGTCGATGCCCTCGGCGGCGCGTAGTTTCTTGATGAACGAGGAGATGGCCTCCTTTAGCCCGAAATCGTTCAGGACGTGCGGGCTGATATTTGTCGAGATCTCGCGGACGCTGTCGATGGCCTCGTCGACGACTTGCTGGAGGTTGAGCTTAAGCTTTTCGTTGACGCTGTCGGCAGGCAAGGTGTCGAGGCCGGAGAGTAGCATTTTGGCGACGCTGAGAAGGGGGCCGATGCCGTCGTGTAGCTCCTTGGCGAACCGTTGTCGTTCTTGTTCCTCGGTGCGGATGACGGCGGAGAGGACGCGTTTTTCCGTTTCGTCGCGGATTTTTTCTAACCGGTTCAGGAACTGGAATAGCTTGCGGGTGTAGAAGATCCCGACGGTGAAGACGAGGGAGATGATAAGGGATAACCAGATCTTGGCGAGGTAGAACTTTTCGTCGGCAAGCGGTCCGGTGAGGGGGAATAGCTCGAAGACGCGGTAAAGGGCCACGAGGGAAAAACCGGAGGAGAACATGATCCAGGAGACGTTGAACTTGGTCTTTTTGACAAGACTGATGGCGTATCCCGTGGCAACGACCTGACAAAGGAGGGAGAGGTAAACGATGATCTGTGATAACATGGGCGGGAGTTAAAAAGGATAGCCGATGGCAATGTTGAAGTTGGAGTGGCGTACACCCCCGTTCTTGCTGAAGAAGATGAAGCGGTCGCCGGCGTCGCGACCAGGGTCCTTGACCTTGAAACCGAGGTCAAAGCGGAGGAGAAAGTAGTTGGCGTTGACGCGCAATCCAGCGCCCGTCCCGATGGCGATCTGCTTGTAGAAGTCTTTTGTCAGGAGCGCGTCTTTCCGGTCTTCTTTCTTGTTGATGTTCCAAACGTTTCCCGCGTCAACGAAGATAGCGCCCTCGAGTAACCAGAATAGCTTGAAACGATACTCGGCGTTGGCGGCAAGCTTAACGTCCCCGACGCTGTTCGGATACCAGCGTTTCCCGGTGCTGGCGTTGACGTAAGAGCCTGGACCAATGGTGCGCGGTTGCCAGGCCCGCAGGTCGTTCGCGCCGCCACAGTAGTAGGCTTCCTCGTGGGGTAGCACCTTCATGTTGCCGTATGGATACCCGCACCCGAGCATGACCCGCCAGACGAGGGCGCTCGCCCGGTTGACGGACCAGTGGTAGCGGTACTCGGCGTCCATCTTGACGAACTGGGCGTATCGCACGCCAAGACTCTTGTAATACGGGTCCTCGGCGGCGGTTCCTTGCCGGGTTCTGTTGCCGGCACGGTCGATGACCCAGAGCAGGTTGCCGGCGCCCTCGACGTTGAGACGGAAATAATTGTAGCTGGTTTTCCCCCCGGAAAGGAGCTGGTCGGTATAGGTGGTGGTGAAGTTGGCGGAGAGGATCATGTGGTCGGTGTAGGCGCTCTTGACGTACTCGTTCTTGATGCTGTCGATGAAACTGTTGTCGACGTTGTTCATGAAGACGTAGTTCATGTCGATGATGTTTAGATTGTATCGCCATCGCTTGTCCGCCTTTCTCCAGAGATACCCGAATTCGGTGTTGACGATCGCGCGGGTGTAGTAGGGGGTGTCCTCGAAACCGTAGGAGAATGAGAGGAGCGTTTTGGGGGCGAAGTCGTGCCGGAAATTCTTCATCCAGAATACCGGCATCCAGAATTGCGGGGTGACGAACTTTAATTCAACGCCGATTTCTCGCGTGTTGAAAATGTTGGAACTCTTACGCAGTTGCTCTTTTTTAATTGTCCCCCAGAAGCCGATCGAGAAATCTTCTCCCCCCTTGAAGAGGTTGCGGTGGCTGTAGGTGAAGTTTCCCCCGATGCCGAGATTCCCCGAGGTGTTAGTGCCCTCGACGGAGAGGCTGTAGGATTGCCGCTTGAGGGGGGTCAGGTGGATCTTGCAATCCAGGGGCCTGACCTGGCTGTCCCCTTCCCCCTCCTCGAACTCGATGTTGATGAACCGGAAAAGATTTAGTGCCTGCAAGCGCGAGTAGGTCTCGAGCACCTGGGTGATGTTGTATAACTCGTTCCTGTTGATCTGGATGGTCTCGACGATGACCTTTGGATTGATTTTTAGCTTGTCGCGGTAGACGATGGTGTAGTCGTTGTAATCTATCTGGCTGGTGATCGTGTCCTCGCCACTCATCACGGCAAGCTGGTCGTAGTCCATGTCTATCTGGATGTCCCGGACGAAATAACGCCGGGAGAAGCTGGTGTCGACCGTGTTGTCGGCAAGAAAGACGGAGAGGGCGGCGTTTATCACCTTCCCGTCGTCGGCGCGCGTCGAATCGGCAAAAAACTGGATGAAGTTCTTCGAGAAATTAAAATATCCCTTCTCCTGCAACATCCGCGTGATACGCTCCCGCTCGCTGTCCAGCAGCTCCATGTCCAGCGGTTGCCCGACGTGCAGGAGGGTGGCCGAGGTATCCCGGTAATAGGTGTCGAACAGCCCGGTATGGTCTATGCCCCGGCCCTGTCCGTCTCGCCTTCTAAACGATAGCTCCTTGATCAAGGTGATTGGCCCCGCGTTGACGCTGTATTCCACGTACGCCCTTCGTTTCTTGAAATAGACGGAATCGGAGACGATCGCCCTGTGATAGCCCTTGTTGTGCATCGCGATTTCTATTTGCCGCACGCTCCTCCCGGTAAGGAACGGGTCGTAGATCACGGGGGCCTCCCCGATGGAGCGCAACCACTTGTTGACGCGTTTCGCGGTATCGCGCCCGCTCAGGTTGTATAACCACAGGTGAAAACGCCCCAGCGCCAGCACGCGGGTGTTGGGTTTCTGGCGGACGACCTTCTTTAGTTCCGAGCGCTTGATCCCCTTCGCGTCGTTTTTGATATTCATCTGTTCCAACAAAAACTTCTCTTCTCCAACGTGTTTCAGTGGAGAACACGCGCAGGCAAGCAGCGAGATAATTAAAAAAAAAGTGATCTTGTTTAGCGTCTCCATGCTCAAGGTTCAAAAAAGTGCTATATTTGTGTCATCTTTCACAGGCCGAATAAACGATATGCTAAGTAAACACCTAACAAATGTAGTCCAAAACCTTGAGAAAAGGAAATTCAGGGAAAAATATCGCCTTTTCAAGGTCGAGGGGGAGAAGTTGGTGGAGGAGCTATCGCGTTCCGGGTTAAGGATCGACACGTTGATCGCGCGCCCGGAATGGCTGGAAGAAGAGAGCAAAAGGAGGCCGGAAGGATGTACCGTCGTGGAGGTCTCCGGGCAGGAGATGGCGAGGCTCTCCTCGTTCAAGTCGCCGCCGGGGGTCATCGCCCTCGCGGAGATACCGGACGATAAGGAGGTGAGCGCGCCAGCAGATGCGCTCTCGGTGGTTTTGAACGGCGTGCAAGATCCCGGCAACCTGGGGACAATACTACGGGTGTGCGACTGGTTCGACGTGCGTTTCGTGTTTTGCGACCGGGATTGTGCCGGCTACCTCAACCCGAAGTCCGTTCAGGCCAGCATGGGGGCAATCTTCCGGGTCAACGTCGCGTACGTGGACCTGGCCGGGTTCATCCCCGCGTACGCGAGCGAGGAGTTTCCTTGCTACGGCACGTTCCTTGACGGCGAGAGTATCCACGAGAGCGAGCTGGGCCAACGAGGGTTCATCGTGATGGGAAACGAGGGGGGAGGTATCTCCGCGGAGATCGAACGGCTGGTGACGCGCCGGCTGACTATCCCGCGTTATTCTGTCGCCGCCGAATCGCTGAACGTGGGGGTGGCAACGGGAATCGTCCTCTCGGAGTTTAAACGACAACAAAATAGAATATAGTTATAAACAAAGTAGTACACAAAAAATGATGTAGCATGAAAAAAGTAATTTTTCTTACCCTTTTCTCCCTCGCCGGGATCAGCCTGATGGCCCAACAAAAACAAAAGGCCTTCGAAATGGGCGTGCATGGCGGGTGGAGCAGCACGAAGATCTATGTCACCAATTTCCATACAAGGACGCACTGGGGATATGCCGCGGGCCTCTTCGGGCGAATCAATTTCGACGGGGGACTGTACGTGGAGCCGGCTATCGACTACGTCCACAAGGAGGTGGTACTCGAGAGATCAATCAACGATGACAAGTTACGTAACACCTCCATAGACGTTCCCGTGCTCTTCGGCGTGAAGTTCCTGAACTTCCCGCTGGCCAGGGTACGCGGGTACGCCGGGCCGGTAGCCTCCTTCCTGCTCAAGCCGATAAAGGCAAATCTCCAACCCAGGGCAGACGCGCCCAAGAGGGAGATCTCCTCGACCCAAAGCATGTTTTACCTGCGCGCCGGTGTTGGCGCTGACATCTGGCTGTTGTCGCTGGACATCAACTACGAGTTTGGCCTGAAGAAATTCCATCCCGAGATCAGTATCCCGCAGACCGCTAACGTGACGCTGGGATTCAGGATATTCTAATCCGTCTTCGTCCTGGAAAAAGTAACGGGAGAGGGTCATTCCTCCCCGGCATCCTCTCCTCCCTCCCCGGGGAGGAGAGTTTTTTTCGGGGAGTGCGCGCTGTTGGGTACTCTTGCCGTCCCTCGCGCTCGCTCCCGCTCCTCCCGGTCAGCGGCGAAGACGCAACGGATACCCCGCTCCCGCATGGCCTTGTTACTCCCGACGTGCGTCTCCGGGAACGTTCCCTTTTTCGTGAAAAAGATAGATACCCCCAGCCCGACCACGGCCAGCCCAACGAGTAACAGAGTAATAAAGAATATCATCATACACTATGAATTTCCGGCGAAGTTACCTGTTTTTCCCGGATCAACCTTCAAAAAATGGCCCTCACCTTTTGGTTGATAAAACTTTTCCCTACATTTGGGCGATAAAGTTAAATTAAACTTGGAAACGATGGATGTATTCGAACAAAACGGCGGGGTGGACCTTAATGATAGAGAAGAGGTCTACACCAATGCAGTAAAAGCAGGGAAAAGAACCTATTTTTTTGACGTGAAAGCGACTCGTAACGGGGATTATTACCTCACGATAACGGAGAGCAAGAAGAAATTCGACAAGGACGGGGCGCCAAATTACGAGAAACACAAGGTGTTTTTGTACAAGGAGGACTTCGAGAAGTTTGTCGACGGGCTAAACGACGCGATCGGGGTCGTGAAAGCCGCGCTCGGCGGGGTGCTCCCCACGCGGGAATCCACGGATATATGATCCTGCACGCTGACGCGTGAACGGGTGGCTCTCTCCGCCCGTTTTGGCCCGCGGAAGCGAAAACGAATGGTGAAAACTAATCGCCTTGCCAAGAGAAGGCCCCGGACGCACACCGGGGCTTTCGCGTTTGATGGTAGGCTTTTTTACAAAAGGGTCGACTCTTTCGATGAAAACGTCGACCTTTTCACCCGTAAAGCCGCCCCCTGCCGGCGCGAACCTCGAACCCCTTTTCTCTCCTTATTATAAAGAGTACGGCGTTTGCCCCGGCACTGGCGCTTCTTTTAAATTTGTATATTCGCGGACATGGAAAACAAACCGTTAGCAGAACGTATGCGCCCCAGGTCGCTGGATGATTACATCGGGCAACAACACCTCGTGGGGCCAGGAAAAGTGCTCCGGAAGATGATTGACTCCGGCGTTCTCTCCTCCTTCATCTTGTGGGGGCCGCCGGGAGTCGGGAAGACGACGTTAGCCATGATCATCGCCGAACAGCTAAAGCGCCCGTTCCACGTGTTGAGCGCTGTCAATGCCGGGGTGAAGGAGGTGCGCGAGGTGATACAGAAGGCGGAGTCCGGGCGATTCTTCAACACGCCTAACCCGGTACTCTTTATCGACGAGATCCATCGTTTTTCCAAGTCACAACAAGATTCCCTGCTCGCTGCCGTCGAGAAAGGCATCGTCACCCTCATCGGCGCAACTACCGAAAACCCCTCATTTGAAGTCATCTCCCCGCTACTCTCCCGCGCGCAGGTCTATGTCCTGAAGTCGCTGGAGAAAGCAGACCTGGAGCGGCTCGTCGACATGGCGGTGGAGCGGGATTACGTGCTATCGCGACGCGGGATTGTCGTCAAGGAGCGGGATGCGCTGGTCTCTTACAGCGGCGGCGACGCACGCAAACTGCTGAATATCCTCGAGCTGGTGGTAAACGGGCTGAAGGAGGGAGAGGTCATCGATAACGAGACGGTCAAGCGCGAGGTGCACGAGAATCCCCTGCTCTACGACAAGGACGGGGAACAGCATTACGACATCATCTCGGCAATGATCAAATCGACGCGGGGAGGCGACCCGGACGCCGCACTCTACTGGATGGCGCGCATGTTGTCGGGTGGCGAGGACCCGAAGTTTATCGCCCGTCGCCTGCTCATCCTCGCCGCCGAGGATATCGGGCTGGCGAACCCTAACGCGCTGCTGATCGCGAACGCTTGCTTCGACATGGTACACAAGCTCGGGATGCCGGAGGCGCGCATACCGCTCGCGGAGTGCGTGATCTATCTCGCGGCGTCGCCGAAGAGCAACGCGGCGTACCTCGCGATCGACGAGGCGATGAGACACGTCAAGGAGACCGGCAACCTGCCCGTCCCGCTGCACCTGCGCAACGCGCCAACGGCGCTGATGAAGAAACTGGATTACGGGATCGGGTACAAGTACCCGCATGACTTCCCGGGGAGTTTCACGGGACAAGAGTATCGCCCGCCAGAGCTGAAGGGGGTGACGTTCTATCGCCCGCGACAGAACGCGCAGGAAGATAAGATGCTGGAACGCCTGCGGGCATGGTGGAAGGGAAGATACGACGAATGACTGACGCGAATAAATATCAACACGATGAATACATACCATAAGTTAACGGGCAAGAAGATGTTTTTCTTGCTGGCAGGCCCTTGCGTGATCGAGGACGAGGAGATGCCATCGCGGGTCGCCGCGCGGGTGAAGCAAGTGACGGATCGCCTCGGGATACCGTACATCTTCAAGGGGTCGTTCAGGAAGGCCAACCGATCGCGGCTGGATTCATTTACCGGCATCGGCGACGAGAAGGCGCTACGCGTGCTCTCGAGGGTGCGGGAGGAGTTCAACATACCGGTGGTGACGGATATACACGACGAACGCGACGCGGAGATGGCGGCAGAATACGCGGACGTCTTGCAGATACCGGCCTTTCTCTGTCGGCAGACCGACCTGCTGGTGGCCGCCGCGCGCACGGGGAAGGTGATTAATATCAAGAAGGGACAATTTCTCTCCCCCGCCGCCATGCGGTTTGCCGTCGACAAGGTGCGCGAGTCGGGAAACCGGGAGGTGATGGTTACCGAGCGGGGGACGACGTTCGGGTACCAGGATCTGGTTGTCGATTTCAGGGGGATCCCCGTCATGCAGGAGGAGTGCGCGTGCCCGGTGGTGGTCGACGTCACGCACTCGCTACAACGGCCCAACCAGGAGTCGGGCGTTACCGGGGGGCAACCGGCCATGATCGAGACGATCGCACGCGCCGCCATCGCCGTGGGGGCCGACGGGATCTTTATCGAGACTCACGAGAATCCCTCCCGCGCCAAGTCGGACGGGGCAAACATGCTCCCACTCGATCTCCTCGAGGGGCTGCTCGAACGATTGGCCCGCCTCTACCAGGCGATTCATTGAAGTTGGTATTGACCCGCGCTTAGTGGGTCTCGATGAAGATTTCCAGGACGCGAGCGGGTTGCAGGGGACGAAGCGCAAAGCGCTTCAGGACGGCAGGCACGAGCACTGTCTCTCCTCGCGCGACGCTTACCGGTTCGCCACTCCCCGCGTCGATGATAAACGTCCCCTCCATACACATGTAAACAACGAAGGAGTCCGTGGTGCGATCGCGAGAGACCGGCGCGTCCAGGGAAAGCAAGCAGGTGGTGAAATAAGGAGACGCGACCAGCCGTACCGAATGATTCTCGACCGGCGCGTATTCCACGCGACGCGAAGAATGATACCCGTAATCGATTACATCCGCGGCCAGCTCCACGTGTAACTCGCGCGCGTGCCCGTCAGCATCCAGCCGGTCGTAGTCGTACACGCGGTAGGTGATGTCGGAACTCTGCTGTATCTCGGCAATGAAACATCCCCCGCGGATGGCGTGTAGCAGTCCGGCAGGGATAAAGAAACAGTCGCCGGCCCTCGTCTCCTCGACCCGCGTGAGTTCCATCAGTCGCCCCTCGCCGAGATACTCGAGAAATTCCTTCTTGTCGGTGGGCCTGTTGAAGCCCAGCAGCAGCGAGGCTCCCGGGTCGGCCTCCACGACAAACCACATCTCTGTCTTCCCGCGCGAGTGATGTCGGCGGCGCGCGGTCTCGTCGTCGGGATGCACCTGCACGGAGAGGTCGGCTCGCGCGTCGATGTATTTAAAGAGTAACGGGAACTCATCGCCGAACTGCTCGTGGATGGCCTCCCCGACGAGATCGCCCGCGTATACCTTAATTAGTTCTCGCAGGTCAGTGCCGGCCAACGGGCCGTTCGCGACTACCGACACGTGATTTTCCACGGCCGAGATCTCCCAGCTCTCCCCCACGAGAGCTTGCTTGCCGGGATGCTCGCTTTTGACCAGCAACCGCGATCCCCCCCACGGGGTTGCCTTCAGGATAGGATGAAACTTCAAGGGATATAACATATGTACAGGGATTTCCGGGCGACAAGCGACGACGTTCCCCGCCTGTTCTTGTACAGACGCGTTGTACACCGCCCCCGGGGATCATGTTTTAAAGATTGTAGAAAGTGCTAAAGGCCTTGATCATGTAGGCATGATCCTTCACGCCCGCGGTCTCCCGCGCGGAGTGCATGCCCCACATCGGGTTGCCGACATCCACGCCGCGCATCTCCATCTGCGACAAGAGGAGGTTACCCAGCGTTGATCCTCCCGCCATGTCCGAGTGATTCACGAAATGCTGGCACGGCACGCCGGCCTCCCGGCAGATGGTCTCGAATACCGCGGCCGACTCGCCATCCGTCACGTATTTCTGGTTGGCGTTGAACTTGATGACAGGCCCGCCGTTGATGACCGGGTGATTCGTCGGGTCGTGCTTCTCCACGTAATTCGGGTGGAGCGCGTGCGCCATGTCGGCCGAGATCATGAAGGAGTTATGGATAGCCCTGTAGAGATCCTCCGGCGACCCGCCCATTCCGAAGACGATTCGTTCGATGATCGTGCGCAACACCGGCGAGGCAGCACCTTGCTTCGTCCCGCTTCCCACCTCCTCGTTATCGAAGATAGCCAGCACGCGAGTGCGGGTCGACCGCCTGTTCGTTCCCGCGAGGGCTTTCACCCCGGCATGAACCATTGCCAGGTCGTCCAGCTTCCCGCTGGAGATAAACTCCTTGTTGAGGCCGCAAAGACAACCCCTCGCGTACTCGTGGAGAGTCAGGTCAAAATCGAGTACCTCCTCCTCCGGGACGCCAAGCTCTCTTGCTACCAGCCGCGACAAGAAACGATCTTTCTCGAATTGCTCGTTGATCATCCCCAGCACGGGCAGCATATCCTTCTGCTTGCTCAGCGGGTTTCCCTGCTCGTTGACCGCCCGGTTAAAGTGGATCGCGATATGCGGGATCAGCAGCAACGGGCGATCGAAACGCACGAGACGCGTCTCCGGTCGCAACGGCTCGTCTCCCTTCAAGAGCACGCGTCCGGCCAGGGAGAGCGGGCGGTCGAACCACGTGTAGAGGATTGGCCCACCGTACACCTCCGTGTTTAACTTCAGGTATTTCCCCGCCACCGGGTACTCCGGGGCAGGCTTTACCCGGAAGGTGGGAGAGTCGGAGTGCGCGCAAATCAGGCTAAAGCCGTCCCTCGCGCAATCCCCGCGACCGATCTCGAAGGCAAATATCGCCGAATCGTTTTGCGTCACCATGTATTTCCCGCCTTTTTCAAGCCGCCACGCTTCCCCCTGCGAGAGGAGGGTAAAACCGCGCGTCATTAATTCCCGCTTGACATTCGTCACCGCGTGATAATTCGTCGGACTCTGGTGTATAAAGTCAATTAAGTCGTTAGCAAGTTCTTGTTCCATATTTTTTTGTTGTTATTTACCTGACGCGCGGCGCCCACCGAAAATCGGTGTTCCCGTTAAGAATCATCTCGTGAACCCTCTTCCCGAACACCATGAACGGGGAGACGAGCATCGAGGGTTTGTTGTATCCCATCGCCTTGCCCGATTCAACGCTCACTACCGCCCCACCGGAGGCCTCCACGATGACCTGACCGGCAGCCACGTCCCATTCCGAGCAGCGTCCGAACTTGGGGAGGAGGTCTATCTCGCCTTTGGCCACCATGCAGTACTTGGAGGAGGCCCCCAGCGGCACGATCTCCACCTCGTAACCTCTCTCTTGCAGGTGGTCGATATACTGCAACTCCTCTTCCATGACGTGAAAGCGGCTCACGGCCACCTTCAATTTCCCCGTCCGCGTTTGCGGTTGCAGCATCTCCATCCGGCCTTCCCTGCCGGTGAAACATCCTTTCCCGGGTATTCCCCACAATATTTCCCCGTCCGTGACCACGTTAATCATCCCGAACACGGGTTTTCTTTCTTCAACCAAGGCAATATTCACGCAGAAACGTCCGTTCCGGTGAATAAACTCCTGCGTCCCGTCCAGCGGGTCCACGATCCACAGGCTCTTCCAACCGGAGCGAGAACGATAATCGGGCACGTCGGATTCTTCGCTAATCACCGGTATCCGGGGGAAAAGCCTCTTCAGTTCCGACACGATGTAGCGATTCGAGTCTTTATCGGCATCCGTCAATGGCGAAAAATCCTCCTTTAACTTGGTAACAAATTCTTGTGAACGAAAGTATTTACCTATTATCTCCCCCGCCTTCGCGATAATACACTGGATGTCAGTGACCATTTTTTCATCAATACTCATACTTGGTTATGTTTTTCTATTGCTTAAAATTACAACATAAAATTCAGTTCTTGGCCGTCTAAAATACGAATTAATCAGTGAATCCCGCGTTTTAATTATCATTAACTACCACGATAGTGTTTATTAACATGAATGATTGCGGGACTTTTCCCTACTGACATTACCTTTGTCCCAGTAAAAACAATTAGAGATTTTTCATAAGTTTGTATGGTTTAGGTTAGTAGTTAGTAATGCAATCGTAAGGGACGATGTGAATCGTCCCTTATTTTTTTTATGACTAAACAGCAGGGAGAGAGGGTGCTGATCCACACGGGCAAATACCCCTCTTGCAGCCGGATCACGAACAAGACACCTTATAATATCCTTTTCAAGTACGGGTACGATCCACGCGAGGCATCTCAACATTTGAGATCTCCTCATGGTATGGCTTTCTTTTTTCATGGCTCCGGCACGTAAGGAGATATACTCTTCCACGTGTAGCCTCCATACGCGGTGCCGCTGGACGGGATTCGCGACGGGTGGAGGTAAAGATCTACCTTACTTGCCACGCTATCCTCATCTTCCCCGAACATACTTGTCTCCAGGGTAATTACTCCCGGGCAACCGAGTTTCAAGACGCTTATTTTCCCGCAATCGGAAAACGCGTAGGTCTCAATAATTCTCGCGGCCGGCAGATAAACGTCGGTCAAGGCGGGGCAATTACAGAACGCTTCATACTTGATGGTTTTCGCGACCGGCAAATGAACGTTAGTCAGGGTCGTGCAATAACAGAACGCGTTGTACCCGATCGTTTCCGCGACTGGCAGGGAGACATTGGTCAAAGCCGAACAATAGCCGAACGCGTTCTCCTCGATCGTCTCCGCGACTGGCAGGTGAACATTGATCAAGGCCGTGCAATAACAGAACGCGTTGTACCAGATCGTCTCCGCGACCGGCAGGGAGACGTTGGTCAAGGCCGTACAATAGCCGAACGCGTTGTACCCGATCGTCTCCGCGGCTGGCAGGTGAATATTGATCAAGGCCGTGCAATAATAGAACGCGTTGTACCTGATCGTCGTCGCGGAAGATATATCGACCGTGGCCAGGCGCTCGCAACGTCGGAACGCGTTCTTCCCGACACCACTTGCCAGTGGAGCCGAGAAATACTCCAGCCACGCGTTAATATTGAAAAAAGGAGTCTTGGCAAAGGCATCCTTCGGGATCTCCCCCGTGAAATCCGGCAACGAGACGCGGGACAAACCGGTAAGCAGGTCATCCCTTATACTTTTTATCCCGTACACCTGGGCCTCCGTGACATCGCTCCCCTCGATCACGAGCGTTGTCACGGAGGCGGCGACATCGGCGAGTTCCGGGACGCGGACACTATTCAGCCCCTCGAGATTCTTGTCGCGGGGAAAGCGCGAAAAGAGCGTGAGAACAGCATTATCCTCGGAAAACGCGTAGACAGGCGACTTCTTCCGCGGGGATCTTCCCGGCTGCCTATTATCGGGCGTCGCGGGAGCGGTGAAGTGCTCCCCCGCCCTTGATCTTTTAAAATCGTCCATGTGATCCATTTTACGTGGGATTTGATCCTGCGCGAATGTAGTCCGATACGACACACCAGACAAGCCCCAACCCCTTTCCCCCGCGTTTTTTCTTTTCCCCGGACGAATTGCCTACCGTCTCCCCGTCAAAACATCTGCCCTCTCCTGTTTAGAATTTTCGTGTATATTCGCGTCAATTCAAAACGAGCAATCATGGTAGAGAAAATCCAACAACTCCTGGCAGAGATCGACGCCTTTCGGGTCGCGTCGCGGGCAGAGATAGAACAATTCCGCGTGAACTACCTCGGGAAGAAAGGCGTCATCACCTCCCTCTTCGAAGAGTTCAAACACGTCCCGGTGGAGGCAAAAAAGGCCGTCGGGCAAGCGCTCAACGAACTCAAAACGAAGACAAGGGAGAAACTCGACAAGATGAACGCGAACTTCGAGGAAAACGACGAGCCCAGAGAACGCGTCGACCTCTCGAAGCCCGGTTTCCCCGCGCGCCCGGGGAGTCGTCATCCACTATCGCTCGTCAGGAACGAGATCCTTGACATCTTCGCCAGGATGGGTTTCTCCGTCTCGGAAGGCCCGGAGATCGAGGACGACTGGCACAATTTCTCCGCCCTCAACTTCCCGGAGGAGCACCCTGCCAGGGACATGCAAGACACCTTCTTTATAAGAAAGTCGCCGGACATCCTCCTGCACACCCACACCTCCTCCGTGCAGGTGAGAGACATGGAAAACCACTCCCTCCCCCTTCGCCTCGTCACCCCCGGGCGCGTCTTCCGCAACGAGGCCATCTCCGCGCGGGCGCACTGCATCTTCCACCAGATCGAGGCCTTATACATCGACAAAGACGTCTCTTTCGCCGACCTGAGGCAGACGCTAGACTTCTTCGCCCGCGAATTCTTCGGGCCGGAGACCCGCGTCCGCCTGCGCCCATCCTTTTTCCCTTTCACCGAGCCGTCGGCGGAGATGGACGTCTCGTGCTCGCTCTGTGGAGGAAAGGGCTGCAACGTGTGCAAGGGTACTGGCTGGCTCGAAATCATGGGATGCGGGTTAGTAGACCCAAACGTGCTCGACCTAAACGGCATCGACAAGGAAATCTACTCCGGCTTCGCCCTCGGGATGGGCGTCGAACGCGTCGCCATGTTGAAACACGGCATCCGCGACCTCAGGCTATTCTTCGAAAACGACGTCCGCTTCCTCGAACAATTCACCGCCGCCGGGTTCTAAATGAAACCTATCATCGCGCTACTCGTCGCCATGGCCGCGCTACAATGTCGCGGTGGGGATACCGCGTCCCTCTCCGGGGAAGATCGCGTCATCCTGGAGCGTTACCTCGAACACGCGCGGGCGAGGCGCATCGACACGTTACCACTGCACCGCCGCGTCGTCGAAACCGCCCTCTTTTTCCTCGGAACACCTTACCGCGCCGGCACGCTCGACGAAAACGAAACAGAGCAACTCGTCGTCAACCTGAGGGAAATGGACTGCGTCACGTTCGTTGACAACGTGCTGGCACTCGCGTTACTCCCCTCCAGCGCCGACCCCGTTGACCGCTTCCTCGACAACCTGCGCCGCGTCCGGTACCGCGACGGGAAGATCATCGACCTCGCCTCGCGCCTGCACTATTCCACCGACTGGCTCTTCGAGATGCAGCGGCAAGGCATCCTGAAAGAAATCGCGCGACAGGAAAACATCCCCTTCACCAACAAGGTCAACCACCTCGCGCGACACCACCCCGCCGCCGCGAAAGACGCCGCCCTGCGAGATCGCCTCCTCGCCATCGAGAAGCAAATCAACGCCAGGACGAAACAACACCTCCCCAAGGATCGCGTACAGCCCAACGCCGGGCAATTGCGCGACGGGGACGTCATCCTGATCACCACCACGCGAGAGGGGCTGGACGCCGCGCACCTCGGCTTCGCGCTCGAACGCGACAATACCATCTACCTCCTGCACGCCTCCAGCGACGCCCGAGCCGTCGTCATCACCACGGTACCACTGGGCGACTACCTCGCGCGCGTCCGGGCTCACGCCGGGATCATCACCGGGAGAATAATAGAGTAACACCATAAATAAATAAACATGAAACACATGAAACAGCTATTCGCGGGGACGACTCTCCTCGCCGCCCTCCTCCTCGCCGGGGGATGCGCCAGAACAGTAACGAGAGTAAATCCTGACGCGGTCATTGACCTGAGCGGGAGATGGAACGACACCGACTCAAGGCTCGTCGCCAACACGATGACCGGGGAAATGTTCTCCGGGAGATGGAACGCGGAGTTCGCGAAACAAACGCCCGGGAGGCGCCCCGTCATCGTCGTCGGACTGATCGAAAACAAAAGCCACGAGCACATCAACGCCGCCACCTTCATCGGGGACATCGAAAAAGCAATCGTCGCCGACGGGAACATACGGCTCGTCGTCGCCGGGGAAAAACGAAACGACCTGAGACGGGAACGGGCCGGACAGCAAGACTTCGCCGCGCCGGAAACCATCAAGAAATGGGGACGCGAGCTCGGCGCGGACTTTATCCTACAGGGAACAATCAACAGCATCGTCGACGTCTACAAGAGAGACCGCGTCGTCTTCTACCAGGTAGACCTCCAGCTCACGAACATCGAGACAAACGAAATCGTCTGGATCGGCGACCAGAAAATCAAAAAGACCATCAACCGCTAAAACCCATTGAAAGCGATCATCCTCATGCTCTCTTGCTCCATGGCGATGGCCGGGTGCGCGACGTGGCACCAGCGTTCCGCCGGGTTCCACGCCGCGCTCGACGCCGGGAATTTCGAGCAAGCCGACAAGGCCCTGGAAAAAAGCAAGGGACATGCAAGAAAGAAAAACAAAATCCTCTATTACATGAACAGGGGCTTCCTCGAGTTCGCCAGGGGAAACACCGACGCGAGCAACCGTGCGCTGGAACAGGCCGAAATCCTCGCCGACGCGGGAAAACGAGACGTGATGGCATCCGCGCTATCTCTCGTCTCGAACCCAGGAGCGCTCCCATACCGGCCGGAAGACTTCGAGCTGATCATGATCAATTTCTACAAGGCAATGAACTACCTCGCGGATGGCGACATGGAAGGTGCTCTCGTCGAAACGCGAAAAATAAACATCAAGCTAAACCAGCTCAACGACAAGTACCCCGCGCACAAAAACCACTACCGCGACGACGCCTTCGCCCACCTGCTCGTCGGCCTCATCAACGACGCCGCCGGAGACGACAACAACGCCTTCATCGCCTACCGAAACGCTCTCGAGCTCTACCAGTCTGACTACGCCACCATGTTCGGCGTCGCGCCGCCCCTGCAACTCAAGAAAGACCTCCTCCGCTCCGCGTACCGAAACGGATTCACCAGCGAACTACATGCCTACGAACATGAGTTCGGCATGAAATACGCCCCCGAACAGCCCGCCGCCGAACTGGTATTCTTCTGGCTTAACGGGCTGGGACCGGTCAAAACGCGCTGGCGGCTCGACCTCGTCGCAAGCTACGGAAAAGCATCCGCCCTCTTCTACAACGACGAGCTGGGGCTCTCCTTCCCCGTACCATGGAGCGGGAGCGACGGCCTGAGCGCGCTCTCCCTCTCGCTGCCGCGCTACGAGGAACGAAAACCAGCGTACACCAACGCCGAGCTGGAAACCAACAACAATACCTTCCCCCTGGAAATGGTCGAGAATATCAACAATATCGCCATCAAAACACTCCGCGACCGCCTGACGCGCGAATTACTCGCGGCCATACCGCGACTGGCCGTCAAGAAAGGCATCGAATGGGTCGCTAACGAGAAAAGCCCATGGCTCGGGACGCTCGTCAGTATCGTCAACAGCGCCACCGAGCAAGCAGACACGCGCAACTGGCAAACTCTCCCTTACGCGATTCACTACGCCCGCGTTCCACTACGCGACGGCGACAACGAAATCGTGCTCCACTGCACCCCCGCACGCGGGCAAGCCAACCCCACCCGCCTGCATTTCACGGGAAACGGGCGCTCCACGCGCTTCTTCCTCTTCCAAACCATGAAATAACTCTTGTATTAACGATTAAATCAACGACACATGTATCTCTTTTTTGACACCGAGACCACGGGAATCCCCCTGAACTGGAAAGCTCCCGTCACCGACCTGGACAACTGGCCAAGGCTCGTCCAGCTCGCGTTCTTGTTCCACGACGAGCGCGGCAATCTCCTCGCCAGCGGGGATTTTATCATCAAGCCCGACGGATTCACGATCCCGACGGAGTCGTCGACTATCCACGGGATCACCACCGAACGGGCCACCCGCGACGGTCATCTCTTGCTACCGGTATTGCAGCATTTCAACGAGCTGGTCGAGCGCGCGGTATTTCTCGTGGCGCATAACATCGCCTTCGACGAGAAAATCATCGGCGCCGAGCTGCTCCGCTGTAATCTCCCGAACGCCATGCAAGCCAAACGAAAGGTCTGCACGATGGAACGATCCACGAATCTATGCGCCATCAAGGGCCGCTACGGGTACAAGTGGCCCCGCCTCTCCGAGCTGCACCAGAAGCTCTTTAATACCGACTTCGAGGAAGCTCATAACGCCGCCGCCGATATCCAAGCCACCGCCCGCTGCTTCTGGGAACTCAAACGCCGCCAACTCATCTGACGAGTACCTGCAAGGGGGGAAATGGTTCCCCCCCTGCACCCCCTTCCAGCCCGTAACACGGGCAGGAGGGGGTGCAGGGGGAAAACACTTTCCCCCTGCTGGCACTCGACCGTTGGGGTGGGATAAAAAAAAGCCGGGGGCGCACCTCGCGGCTGCCCCCGGTGAAACAAATTGATCGTGTTTCTGGTTACTGTTACTAGTCCCCCTTGTTGCCGGGGCCGTTGCCGTTCCCCTCGTCCCCCTCGTTGCCGTTCCCCTCCTCGTCCCAGTCACCGTCGTCCTCGTCGTCTACATCGTCCCCCTCGTCGTCGTCCCCCTCGTTCCCCTCGCCGGACTTGTTAGCGGTGGCCCG
>JAITJA010000177.1 GCA_031279175.1 Odoribacteraceae bacterium | reverse complement strand
TTTCACGGGTGACCGGGGAACTTTCACGGGTGATCGGGGAGCTTTAATGGATGATCGGGGGACGTTCACGGGTGATCGGGGAGCTTTAATGGATGATCGGGGGACTTTCACGGGTGATCGGGGAGCTTTAGTGGATGACCGGGGGACTTTAATGGATGACCGGGGGACTTTAAAGGAATACCGTGAGATTCACGGGGAATCTTGCCCTGTTCCTCTTTTTCCTTGTTAACGCGCGAATTTGGTTTTACACCTTTTTGTATTACCTTGCGTGACCCTTACGAGGAAAAGGGTAAGCACCAAGTTAAATCGTGAAACTATCAAGAAAAGAAGAAGAAACGTCATGTTAGATCATTTAAATCGTTAAAGCAATGAGTTATCGTATACGGAAAGATTCCAAGTGGATTGCCTGGGCGCGAGCTCTTCGCGACGCCTGCGTTGCAAACGCGACGGCCTGGGGATTAGACGAAACGTGGTTAAAACCACTGTCGGCGCTGGTCGACGAGGCGACGAAAGCCTACGAGGCAAACGCGCCAAAAAGCACGAAAAGTCACGCGACAGTAGCCGTGAAAGACGAGGCGTTCAGGAAATTAAAGGAGTTCCTCAGCTTGTTTATCCTCCAGTTGACATCGAACACCAGGGTCAGTGGAGAGCAGCTCGTGGCCATGGGGTTAGGACCGCGCGAGAAGACGAGCAAGAACCCGCTCCCGAGACCATCGAAAGCTCCAATGCTGGAAGCCTTTACCGGGAGACACCACGTGGTGGATACTTACGTGAGCGCGGAACAACACGGTCACGCGATCACGCGCGTCCGGGAAAACAAGAGCTATTCCACCCTCATTCGCTTCAAGATAGAGGGGGAGGAAGGGTGGAACGAGATGCCATCCTCGCGCCTGCACGCCCGCCTGACTTTCGATGAAAGTCAACTCGGGAAACGGGTCACGCTGATGGCCGCGTGGATCAATAGACGGTTCGAACATGGCCCGTGGAGCAATGAAGTGACCGTGATTATCAATTAACAACACGAGTAATGGCCCGTTCGCCAGCACGACGCGGACGCGGGACGGGGAGGGCCTCGAGCCAGGATGCCCCGTCGCGAGGCGCGCGGGTGACAAGGGAGGTGATCGCGAGGGTGTTGCCCCTCGCCGGTAGGCCGTTCGCGGCCCCCGCCGGGGAGCTCCCCCGCGCGGGTGGCGTTTCCACTTCCCGGGTTGCCGCGGTTTGGCGCGCGCTTCCCGGCGTGCCGGGTGGTTTTCGCTATCTTCGCGTGACGTCGCGCCGGGGAGTGCCCGCGCGTTTTTTTATTCACGATTAAACAGGAAAAGTATGGATGCATTTGTGATTACCGTCGGCGACGAGCTGTTGCTTGGACAGGTGTTGGACACGAATTCCCGCTTTATCGCCGGGCGGCTGACCGGTGCGGGGATGGAGGTGGTGGAGACGCGTTCGATCCCTGACCGGGCGGGGAGTATCGAGTCGGCGTTGGACGACGCGTTGCCGCGCGCCGGGGTGGTTATCGTGACGGGTGGTCTCGGCCCGACGCGCGATGACATGACGCGGCGCGCGCTGGCCGGTTATTTTCACTCCCGGCTGGTGGAGGACGCGTCCGCGCTGGCATGGGTCGAGGAGGTGCTGGGGCAACGCGGCGCGGAGATGAACGAGCGGAACAGGGAGCAGGCGCTCGTCCCGGAAGGATGCCGGGTGTTGCGTAACCGGCTGGGGACGGCTCCCGGGATGTGGTTCGAGCGGGACGGGAAGGTGGTGGTGGCGCTTCCCGGCGTGCCTTTCGAGATGGAGTGCTTGATGGATCGCGAGGTGCTCCCGGCGCTGCGGGCGTGGTCCCCGGGGGTGATGCTGGACTACCGGGTGGTGAAGGTGTACGGCGTGGCGGAGTCCGCGCTGGCGTCGCGCCTGGATGACTTCGAGGATTGCCTGCCGGTGACGATGTCGCTTGCTTACTTGCCTTCCCCGGGCCTGGTGCGGTTGCGATTGACGGCCCGGGGGGAGGGCGTCGGCCTGCTGGACGGGTGGCTGGAGCGGTTGACGGGCGCGCTTTCCGGCGCGTGGTTCACGGTGGGCGAGGATTCCGGGATGGCGCTGGAGCTGGGGGCGTTGTTGTCGCGCGCGGGGGAGAGTCTGTCCGTGGCGGAGAGCTGCACGGGCGGGGGATTGGCCCGGGAGATCACGCTCGCTCCCGGCGCGTCGGCCTATTTCAAGGGAGGCGTCGTGGCGTATAGCGACGAGGTGAAGGCGACGTTGCTGGGGGTACCCCGGGAGGTGATCGCGCGTGACGGGGCGGTGAGCGAGGCGGTGGTCGCGGGGATGGCGGAGGGTGTTCGCCGGCTGCTGGGCACGACCTATGCCGCGGCCACGTCAGGCATTGCCGGACCGGGTGGTGGTTCACCCGGTAAGCCGGTGGGGACGGTGTGGATCGCCGTGACGGGGCCCCGGGGGACGGTGGCCCGGGAGTTTCACTTTCCTTTCACGCGGGAGCGTAACGCCGCCCGCGCCGCGATGAAGGCGCTCGAGATGTTGATCGTCGCGGCAAGGGAGGTTACCGGTTGAGGCGAGAGTGCCCCCGACTGTACGCGAAGTAGATGACGAGGCCAATGACCATCCAGATGATTAGCCTGTACCAGCTGATCGTGGGCAAGGAGTACATCAGTGCCAGGCTGATGAGCGCTCCCAGCACGGGGACGAACGGGACGAGAGGGGTTTTGAATTTCCGCGGTATGTCCGGACGTTGCACGCGCAGGATGATGATCCCGATGGAGACGAGTGTGAAGGCCAGGAGCGTGCCCATGCTGACCATGTGTCCCAGGTCGCTGATGGGGACAAGGCCGGTGAGGATGGCAATGAAGGCCATGAAGAAGAGGTTTGTCTTCCAGGGCGTCTTGAATGTCGGGTGCACGTCGCTGAAGAAGGAGGGGAGCAACCCGTCCTTGCTCATCGAGTAGAAGACGCGGCTTTGGCCGAGTAACATGACGATGATGACGGAGGTGAAGCCGCAAACAATGGCCAGGATCAGGAGGATCTCGATGCTGGTGTAACCCGTCACGGAGAAGGCCTTGGCGACAGGACTGGCGTCACCGAGGAATTCCTCGTGGGGCACCATGCCGGTCATGACGTAGGCGAAAAGGACGTACAGGATGGTGCACGCGAGGAGCGCGCCGATGATTCCCCTGGGCATTGATTTCCTGGGGTTGACGGTCTCCTGGGCGGCCGTCGAGACGGCGTCGAAGCCAATGAACGCGAAGAAGACAACGGCCGCGCCCATCGCCACGCCGGAAAGTCCGAAGTGCCCGAACTCGCCCTGGTTCTCGGGGATGAAGGGAACGTGGTTCTCCGGGTTGATGAAGCTCCACCCGAGTATGATGAAGATGAAGACGACGGCGACCTTGAGCACGACCAGGATGTTGTTGAAACGGGAGGATCCGCGCGTGCCGCGGATCAGGAGCAAGGAGGTCGCGCAGATGATGAAGACGGCCGGCAGGTTGATGATCCCACCCGGCTCGAACGGGGAACGGACAAGGGCGTCGGGGAGGTCGATCCCGAACTGGTGCAAGAGCTTGACGAAGTACTGGGACCAGCTGACCCCCACGGTGGCCGCGCCAAGGGAGTATTCCAGGACGAGGTCCCAGCCGATGATCCAGGCCATGAATTCCCCGAATGTCGCGTAGGAATAGGTGTAAGCACTGCCGGCAACCGGGATCATGGAGGCAAATTCAGCGTAGCAGAGCGCCGAGAAAAGGCACGCGACAGCAGCCACGATGAACGAGAGGATCACGGCAGGACCAGCATGTTCGGCCGCCGCGATCCCTGTCAGGGAGAAGAGGCCCGCGCCAATGATCCCGCCGACTCCCAACGCGATGAGTGACCACGTGGTGAGCACTTTTTTGAGTTCTTTGTTTTTCCCGTCTCCTCTTGATTCGAGCACGAGCTGTTCAATCGATTTCGTTTTCCACAGGTTTGACATAATGTAATGTATTTCGTGTTTGCAGTATAGATAACCGCCGGCAAACATAGGTATAACGCGATTGAATCGCAAGAGAAATATTTGCCCCCCGGTATGAATGCTAAACAGGAAGGGATGATCGTAAGGGGGACGCGACGCGAAAGAACATCCCTCTCTTCCACAAGAGAGGGATGCAAGTTTCTAACCGACGGGTTTCTCGCGTATCTTTTCTCGTGATCCGGGCGCGGTTCGAACGCGCGACCCACAGCTTAGAAGGCTGTTGCTCTATCCAACTGAGCTACCGGACCGCTTTTGATTTTAGCGGGGGCGAAGATAGAAGAAATTCAAGGAACACGCAAGAGGCGGGAAGAAAGTTTGACGCGAGACCTGGTCGCGGGGGACAGGATACCGGGGAAGATATAAAACACTTACAGGACTCGTTCACGGGGTATTCTCGATCTCCAGCACGATCTGTTCGATCTCGAAATCGGCCCCGTCGGGGTCATACCCGGCCTTCAGGTTATTTCCGAACAACAAGGCGAGAGATTGCCAGAAATACGCGTTCACGCCCCCCTTGTACTCCTTGATATGCTGGAAAGAACTCTTCATGGTCTCCCTGTAGATCAGCCGGACGAGGATTCTTCCTTGCGTGATTGTCAACTTCATCAACGGCTCTTTAAACGTCTTCATCAGGTTACGGTACTCCGTCTTGACAATCTCCTTTCGTTCCTTCCCGGTGGCGTTTGCCAACCGTTCCTCGATCTGCTCGACGCGTCGCGCGGCCTCCTTCGCGTACGGGTAAGCCTTCTGGACGTTACGTCGTGTCCGCGCGTCCCGTTCGCGGAGGCGTTCGTGATACCGTTTCCCCCGGACTTTCCCGATCACCTTCACCTCCGGGAGGAGGAAACACCGGATGGAATCCTCCGGCGGTACGGCGAGGCTATCCCGCTCGCTCCCGGCGCGCGCGACCAGCGAGAGAAATAAAGACAGCGCGATGACGAGCGTTATTCTATACATTGTGTTACCTTCGCGATCATTCTTATTCACATGCAAATGTAACGTTTATTTATATATCACGAGAATGGAAGAACAGTTTCAAGACTTATGGCAGGCGCGACACGATGGGAGTCAAGTAAAAGCGGGGAGGGTATTAATCGCGGATCCTTTCCTGGAAGGTCGTTATTTCAATCGTTCGGTGATTTACATGATAGAGCATAACGAGCAAGGGAGCGTTGGCTTCGTCTTAAACAAACCCTTGTCGACCGGCGCGGATAAATTGCTGGACGCGTTGCCCGGGACGCGGTTCAGCTTGTACGCGGGCGGTCCCGTGGAGACGGGCATGCTTTGTTACCTTCACCGGTTCTCGTGGCTCGAGGGCGCGCGGGCCCTTCCCGACGGGGTATACCAGGGGGGAGACTTCAGCGCGTTGATGAAAACCATCCACGCGGGGGAGACGAGTCCCGGGGACATTCGTTTCTTCATGGGCTACAGTGGTTGGAGCCCCGGCCAGCTGGACAAGGAGTTAAAAGAGCGCTCGTGGGTCGTCGGGGACATTACCCCGGGGCAGCTATTCTCCCCGTCCGGCGACGAGTTATGGCGCGATTCCGCGTACGCGTTTGGCAAGCGATACCGTGTCCGGACGGTTTTCCCGGAAGACCCGATGATGAACTAAAATTAATGGAAAAAAGGCGGCCCGTTCTATCGCTGTCCCGCGAGGGAGAGAGGAAAGTCCGGACAACGCAGGGCATCGTGCTTCCTAACGGGAAGTTACCCGAAAGGGTGAGGTAGCGTGACAGAAAATAACCGTCCCGTTCGCGGGACAAGGGTGAAAAGGTAGGGTAAGAGCCTACCGGTACTCCGGGTGACCGGGTAGCCGCACGTCCCACGAGTTGCAAGACCATGTACACTAACGATAAGGCTGGCCCGGCCGATGTTGGGGGGTAGGTCGCTACACTCGCGAGGTGACTCGAGAGGTAGATAAATGATAGAAACCGAAAGGTACAGAATCCGGCTTACAGGGCCGCCACTTTCCATTGAACAAACAACAAGTAATAAACCAACGAATATGCACTCGATAAAAGAAATATTCAAGATCGGCTACGGGCCTTCCTCCAGCCACACGATGGGACCGGGGAGAGCCGCCAGGCTTTTCATGGACAATCACCCGGGAACGAAAAAAATCAGGGTGACCCTATACGGGAGCCTGGCACTCACAGGCAAGGGGCATGGAACCGACGAGGCCATCCGCAAGGTCATCCGCGACGACGCCGCGACGGAAATCATCTGGAAACCCGGGGAAAGCCTGCCGCGACACCCCAACGGGATGCTCTTCGAGGCCATCGACGGAGAGCGGGTCGCGGGAAACTGGGAAGTATACAGCGTCGGTGGAGGGGACTTGTGGGACGAGCGCGGCACCTTCGAGGAAAAGGAAACATACCCGGACGTCGGCATGTCGGGGATACTCGAGTGGTGCAAGAAGCAAGGACGATCCTTCCCGGAATACGTCGAAATGCACGAGGGGCCAGACCTGTACGACTACCTCGCGCGCGTCTGGAGCGTGATGCAAGACGCCATCCGCGCCGGACTGGAAAACGAGGGAGCGCTGCCAGGGCCCCTGCGATTGGCGCGCAAGGCGGCATCCTACCATGCCCGCGCCAGGCAAGCGGCGGGAGCCTCCCGGCACATGGGAACGGTATTCGCCGCCGCGCTCGCCGTCGCGGAAGAAAATGCCGGCGGCGGCCTCGTCGTGACGGCGCCCACATGTGGCGCTGCCGGAGTCCTACCCGCCGTGCTCTATTTCCTACACCAGGAACAGGAACTCAGCGACCGGCGTCTCCTCAAGGGACTGGCAACGGCCGGACTGATAGGAAACATCGTCAAGACGCGCGGATCCATATCCGGAGCGGAAGTCGGTTGCCAGGGAGAGCTCGGGACGGCCTGCGCGATGGCAGCAGGAGCGGCCGCGCAAATCCTTGGCGGATCACCCATGCAAGTCGAATACGCTGCCGAAATGGGATTCGAGCACAATCTCGGACTGACATGCGATCCCGTCGGCGGCTACGTGCAGATCCCATGCATCGAGCGCAATGCATTCATCTCGCAAAAAGCAAGAGAATGTGCCGTGTACGCCCTCTTCTCGGACGGGCAGCACAAGGTCTCCTTCGACGACGTCGTCGAGACAATGATGCAGACGGGATACGACATGCAAGCAAAATATCGCGAAACAGGCCTCGGGGGCCTGGCGAGCACCTGTCACCTCTTAACGCGAAAACGATGGACAAAGTCAAAGTAACTATCGCGGGTATATCTTGCAGCATTACCCAACCGGAAATATTCGCCATCATGCTCCTGGACGAGGAAGAAGGACGTTACCGCGTCCCCGTCATCGTGGGAGAGGCCGAGGCAAGGGCCATCATCGCGCAACTCGAGGGCGGGGTAAAAAAAAGAATCTCGCCGCAAGAATTATTGAAAAACTTCCTGGACAGGATCGAGGCCACGATCATCGAGGTATACATCCATCGCTGGGAAGCGGGAATATTCCTTGCCAAGATACAAGTCACACTGGTAGACGGCAGGATGGTCAGCTTCGACACGCGCGCCTCCGACGCCATCTCCGTCGCGCTCCTCGCCGCGGTCCCGGTATACATCGCCCGCGACGTGTTCGAGAAAACAGCCCTCGTCGTCGAGGGAAACGAGCTCGTGCCCAGGAACGCCGCCAGGAGAAAAGATCGCCTCGACACGCTCTCCACCGAACAGCTCGCGCGCCTCATGGAAGAGGCCGTGAAAAAAGAAGACTACGAGAAAGCATCCCTCTACAGGGACGCGTTGAAAAATAGAAAACACGACCAACATGAAACAACTGAATTTTGACTATTCCGCCGCGCTCGACTTCATCAACGAAGAGGAAATCGACGCGCGAAGAAAAGAAGGAGCCGCCGCGCTCGCCGCGTTAATCAACGGCACCGCCCCCGGGAACGAATACCTCGGGTGGCTACGCCTCCCGGCAACCATCACCCCCGGGGAGGTAGACCGCGTCACCAGCGTCGCCGAGTCGCTCGCGCAACGCGTGGAAGTCGTCGTCGTCATTGGCATCGGCGGATCCTACCTCGGCGCCAAGGCGCTCATCGACGCCCTCTCCGGGAGCTTCGACGACCTCGCCCGGCCACCAAGAGTCCTCTTCGCCGGGCACCACCTGGGCGAGGAATACCACGCCAGTCTCGAGCGATACCTGGAACACCGCTCCTTCGGCATCTGCGTCATCTCCAAGTCGGGAACCACCACCGAGCCGGCCATCGCCTTTCGACTGCTCCGCGCGCTTCTCGAGCGAAAAGTAGGAAAAACGGAGGCCGCCCGACGCGTCGTCGCCATCACCGACGAGCACCGCGGGGCGCTACGCGTCCTCGCCGGCAGGGAGGGATACAACACCTTCGCGATCCCGGACAACATCGGCGGGCGATATTCCGTCCTGACTCCCGTCGGCCTCCTCCCCGCGGCCCTGGCAGGCCTCGACATCCGCGCCATCATCGACGGCGCGGCCGCCATGCAACGGCGATCCCTCGACGACGGCAACGCGATGGCTATCGACTACGCCGCCACGCGTAACGCCCTTTACCGGAAGGGATATACCACCGAGATCACCGTCAATTATTCCCCCCGCCTGCATTACCTCGTCGAGTGGTGGAAGCAGCTCTACGGAGAGAGCGAGGGCAAGGAACATCGCGGGATTTTCCCCGCAGGGGCCGACTTCTCCACCGACCTGCACTCCCTGGGCCAGTACATACAGGAGGGCCGACGCGATCTCTTCGAGACGGTGATCTCTGTCGAGAACACGGGACATCCCGTCGTCGTCCCGGCGGACGAGGCGAACCTGGACAACCTGAATTTCCTCGCCGGGAAGCGTCTCGACGAGGTAAACAAGATGGCCGAGCAGGGCACGCGCGCCGCGCACGTCTCGGGAGGCGTTCCCAACCTTCGTCTCTTGTTGCCCGCGCTGACGGGGTATCATCTTGGCGAGTTGATCTATTTCCACGAGCTGGCATGTGGCGTCTCCGCCGGCATCCTGGGCGTGAATGCCTTCGACCAGCCCGGCGTCGAGGCTTACAAGAAAAACATGTTTGCCCTCCTCGGCAAACCATCCTGACGCCTCCCGGCACGGCAGGGGAGG
>JAITJA010000019.1 GCA_031279175.1 Odoribacteraceae bacterium | reverse complement strand
GGCGCTCGCGGCGGGCTCCGCGACGCTCGCGGAGGGCCCCGCGGCGCTCGCGGAGGTCATCGCGCAGCTCGCGGAGGGCTCCGCGAAGCTCGCGGAGGGCACCGCGAAGCTCGCGGACGGCACCGCGGCGCTCGCGGAGGGCACCGCGAAGCTCGCGGAGGGCACCGCGGCGCTCGCGGACGGCCCCGCGGCGCTCGCGGAAGCGTGATTTCCGGGGGAAAACGGGGGATTCGAGGCGTCGCGTCCCCCTTTTCCCGGGCCCCGGGCGTGATTATCCCGTGCAAACCGGGCCCCGGGGGGATAAATGAAACCGCGTTAGCAAGGTGCATGTCACCCGGCTAACGCGGTCTTGTTTACAGGCGCGGCAGGCGCTACAACGCGTCGACCAGCTCCCGTTGCTCGAGCAAGAACACGCTGCGCTCCAGCTCGCCGCTCTTCGTGATCAGCGTCGAGAATCGTTTTAGCGACTCGATATAGCCCCGTTGCGCCGCGAAGATCTCCGGCGTGGATGAATTGAGCATCCCCAGCCGGTAGACCCGCAGGTGCGTGAAATTCATCTCCGGGCACTCGTAGCAACAGTACGATCCCTCCAGGTCGAGGTTGGAGAGATAAAGCGTCATCGGGGTGCGCCCGTGAAATTTCCCTGACGTGGCGGTCACCTCGATCGTGTCGAGCAGCTGGTGTAGCTCTTTCTTGAAGTTGGCGATGTCCCTGGTCGAGATCAGCCCCAGCCGGTTGATGTACCCGATCTCCATGATCAAGGCAGTGACTATTTTCCGGTCCAGGATGTAGCAGCTCCAGGGGACATTCCGGTATGCCTCGAACAGCTCGTCGCGTTTCTCTACCAGTTGGCCTGGGAGCTTCACGCGCGCGAAGTCCTCTATTTTCTTTTCCTGCTCTACCTGGTGCAACAGCTGGTAGATATCGAATTTCCACAGGTTTTCCAGCGAGTAGAAGAAGATGAACGGGAGGATATTGTAGGCCATGTAGATTTTTGAATCCGCCTTCCTGTTGAACTCCTTGAACATCTCTACCTCCGTCGAGAGCATGTTGTAATAATCCTCCATTGGCTGGGTGGTCGAGATCTGGTTCAAGTCATAGACCACGGTTTCCTGGTACTGTATCTTCAGGAAGCGGTCAAGCGACATGCCGAACTTGAGCGTGAGCGCCACGACCTCGTCGAAGGTGAAGGGGACGTCGCCGCGAATCCGGCGATACACGGCTTCTTTCCCGATCCCGAGGGCCGCCTCGATCACCTTGACCAGGTTCGTGTCGGCCGGGATGGCTTGTTTTATGGCCGTTAATAATTCTTGATTTAATTGTTTCGCGTCGTTCATGGGGTTTAAATAGACTTGATACATTCCCGTTGTTTCTCCATGTAATCTGCTCGTTGAATTTCCCCGCTCTGCGAGATCAGGGTGGCGTATCGCTTCAACGATTCGATCCATTTTTCTTGCGTCTGGCAAAACTTCACGTTGTACGACCGCACCCTGTTCATGGAATATAGCCGCAGGTCGCACATCAGGAAGTCCTTGCACTCGAAGTAGGCCGAGGAGAGCTTGAACCCGAGATCGGAGAGGTAGATTTGCGCCTCGTTCCCGTTCTCGAAAGACCCCCGGATCGCGGTGGTCTCCAGGTCGTCCAGCAAGGCGAGCAATTCCTCTTGTAACTGCCCGATCTCTTCCTCGCTCACCAGCTTGAGTTTTTTAAAATACTGGATTTGTCTCGCGAACGACGCGAACATTCCCTCGTCCACGAGATAGCAGGTGCTGCCGGCATGATTCATTTCCTTGACGAACGCGCGTTGGGTGTCCAGCACCTTGTCGGGGATCTCCAGCGAGGAGAACGGCATGAGGTTTTGGTTCACCCGGATTTGATTTATCCACCTGAACAGTTGAAATTTCGCGATGGTCGGGTAGGGGGCGACGAACACGTAGGGGAACGTGTTAAACGCGAGTTTGATCTTCGACGCGGGGTCGTTTTTCAAGACCTTGAACACCTCAATGTACCCATCCAGCACCTCGAAATACTTTTCGAAGAGGTTTTCCATTTGTATCAAGCTTAAATCAAAGACGGCTCGCCTGATATTCTTCAAGCCGATCATGTTGTCCAGCGAGATATTTAAACTCCTGGAGAGTTTTGCCACCTCGTCAAAGGTGAACATTACTTCACCTCTTAGTCTGCGATACACGGATTCTTTCCCTATGGAGAGCACGTCGGCGATGAGGTTCACCATTCGTCCTCCCTTGGGGCGACATCTCGCTATCGCGGCGATCAATTCTTCATTTAATCCTTCTTTCATATTTCAATTTAGCAAAAAAACACACTCTTGAGCCGGACAAAGGTAGTTCTTTTTCGATAAAGGCAAAATAAATGTCTCTTGTTATTTTAAAAATAAGATCCCTTGTCGTGAACGGGCTATCTTGTTTCGCGTTCGGGCGCGCCTCGTCTCCGTATTATCAGCTTGTGTCGCTCCCTGCAAATTTTTCCACTGGAAGTGATTCCCTCGAGAATGACCGAGTAGCTTCCCGGCGTGTCGGCGGTGTAGAAGGAGAGTTCGTTTTTCTCTCCGTTCTCGAGTTTCACGGTAGGATTCCAGTAGATTGTCCGGCGGGCGTCGGGCTCGCGCGACAGGCGAATGGAGTCTACCTCGTATTTCGGGACGTAAAATTCCGCCGGTTTCTGGTAGCCCAGCAAGGTGAAGGGGATGATGTTCGGGCGACCGGGCGAGGCGGGGACGAAGCCGAATTTGTAGGAGACGTTGATCGCGCCGCCCTCCGCGCGCTCCCCGAAGTAGATCGTTGCCTGGTGCCTGTCGAGCATCGCGATGCTTAATACCGCTCCCTGGCTTAACATGCGCAGGAAATTTATCTCTTCCTCGAAGTCGTTTGCCAGGAGGTACATCCGCTTGCCGAAGTAGGAGAAATATTCTTCACCCTCGTCGTTTGTCTCCACGAGCACGCCGGGGAACATGTGCAGGATCGTCTGCACGAGGTCGAAGCTCCAGTCCCTGGCGACGGTGGCAGAATCCGCGTAGTGCCGGGCTTGCTGGTCGTAGAAGGAGTGATATTTTCGCCGCTTTCGTTCCGTGACGACGACCTCGTTCAAGTAATAGACGCGCTCGCCGTTCTCGTAGTAATAGTTCAGGGCGCGTTCGCGGGAGAGTATCTCGTTTTCTTCCGGCGTCGTTCGCGGGACGCGCGGGAGCAGGTAACGCGACGGGAGGAAGACGTCCTTGTCGATCGTCGCGACAACGTTCCGGCGGCCCTTCTCGCTCAGGGCCTGCAAGACGAATCGCGTGCTGTCCGGGTAGGAGATGTCGATCGAGAATTTCCCGTTGTCATCCGCGTCGCCGACTTGCACGATGCCGGACGTCGAGAACAGGATGAGATTTGCCGCCCGCGATTGCCGCCCCCAGAGGTTTTCTACCCGACCGGAGACGACCTGTCCCCGCTCGATCGGGTATGGACGCTCCACTTTCCCTTCCCGCACGAGCGTCGAGAAGTCGAAACGCCGCCACCCGTGTGTCATCATTACCAGGTCGAGGGCTTCCGTCGCGCCCGGCGCCCCGGAGAAATAATAGGCCGGGGCGTGGACGTGTCCTTTTAGTTCCGAGGTCAACAGCAGGCTCGAGAGGATGTTGTCCTCGAGGGTGTCCACGGGAACCTGGCTGTCGTCCGTTACCGCGATAGAGAACGAGCCTTTTTCCCCGGCGTCGAGAAGCCCCGTCGCCAGCGTCACCAGCTCGCGCGGCGCGTACGCGTCCTTGTCCGGGGTGATCCGCGCTCGCGGGCCTCCCGGTAATCGCACGAACACGAGGCGCTCGCTGTATACTTGTCCCTTCCCGTCGACCAGCATCACGTGCGCGATGCCCTCCGGGAAATCTGCCAGTTCTACTTTCCCCTTGAAGAGGCGATCCACGCGCTCGATTCCCATCACGTGACCGGACGCGTGGATAAACAGGTGCAAGTCGTCCGGGAAGACGGCCGCGTCCCCCTTCATCACCCGGTAGAAGAGTACCGAGTCGTCAACTGTCGTTACCGTCACCCCGAATCCCGTTCGCGACGATTCCGGTAACTCCTGGTGCAGTACTTCCCCCGAGGGCAAGCGCGATACTATCGAGTAACGACGCCCCGGGGAGACCGGCAAGCGGAATGTCCCCATCCCGTCGTGCCCGGAGGCGAACGTGGCGACCAGTGTCGTGTCCTGGAATACCTCTCCCTCCACGTCCACCGGCAGCCCGTCCTCCCCGATCGCCTTGAACGCCACGCGCTGCCAGTTTCCCGCCAGTAATGTCCCTCCTTCCGGGAAAAATTGCACGTCCGCTTTTCGCGTCACCGGGGGAAGGAAGACGTCGCGAGAGAAAGAAAACGGATCGCCGTCCCGGAAGCTGAAGGTCACGCGTTTTACCGCCGTGTCTACCCGGATGGAGGCCTCCCCGTTCTCGTTCGCGCGTACCGTGCTCCGCGCGAAATCGCCGCCTTTCGGCGTTGTCTCGTACGTCAAGAACACCTTATTATAAGGTATGCCCGAGGCGTCCGTGAATCGCGTCGACACGAGGCGCTTGTCCCCGCCCGCTTTTTCCACGGAGACCTCTTCCTGTACTCGCCTTTCCCGCGGGTTCACCACCCGTAGTCGTTTCGTGAACAGGGCCTCCTCTCCCTCGTTCTGCATGTAATAGCTGTATCCCCGCAAGCAGTAATCTCCCCCGGGCAGCGAGGTGGGCAACGGCAGGTAGCCGTGGAAGCAGGCCGTGTCCCCTCGTTCGCCCACTTTCACGCGCGCCACCAGCGAGTCCCGCCGGTCTACCAGGTCCACGTACACGAAACGGCTCAACACCCGCCAGTCATAGCCCCGCGGGTCTACCAGGTAGGCGCGCCACCATACCCGCTCTCCTACCACGTACACGCTCTTGTCCGTGTGCACGTATATTTTCTCTCTCGGCGCGCCGTACACGCCCTCCGCGAATCGCTTTAACGCGTCATCCTCGAATGATACCGCGCCCACGATCACCGGCAATAACACTAAAAACCATCGATTCATCACATTCGTCTATTTATGAAACAATCCCCGGATCACTTTGCCTATCTCGTCCAGGCTATCAAGCCCCTCCAGCCGGTGAAACGTGCTCGCCCCGTCATCTCCAACACCAGCCTGAACGGGGTAGACCAGCAGGCAGTTGTTCCGGTCAAAATATTTGTTCACGTGCGACGGCAATAACGCCATTCCTCGCGCGTACGACGGGAAGTTGCGCCGGCTCATCACCACGATCAGCCCGTCATCTCCCTGTATCTCTCGCGACACGATCAGGAAATCATCCCAGTTCGATAATTCATGGAACTTCGCGTGTAACGGCCGCCACGCCTCGACCTCCCGCAATATCGCTATCGTCTTCGGCGCCGCGAAAAAGACCAGCTTGTTCCCCAGGTTATGCCCGAGGTTCCACACGCGCGATACCCAGTAAAGAAATCCTACCTCGCGCTCCGCCCCGGCCGGGACTACCACGATGTAGCGCTTTACCGTCGATAGCGGTTGCACGGAACGGTAGACGAATGTCGTCGCCGCGCACCTCGCCAGTACCTTGTCCACCAACCGACCCAACGCGGCGCTGGAGATCTCCCAGCCCAATACCAGGTCCGTCACTTTTCGCTCCTTCACCGCGTGCTTGATCCCGTTCACCACGTTATGATCATATCTCGTCAACGGCACCAGCACCGCGTCCATCGCTGCCGCTGCCTTTGTCGCGTTTTCCAGTAACCGCCTCGCGTCTTGCTCCGCCAACGCGCTAGCGCCCTCCGCCGGGATCACGTGTAACGCCATCAAGCTACTCCTGCTGCCGCGCGATCGCAATGACACGGCCAGGCTCGTTAATTCCTCTACCCGCTCCGCGTTGCTCACCGGCACCAGTACCCGCTCTTCTAATGTTATCGCGCCCCTCTTTTTTTCACCGGATAGCTCCGCGTGCGCCACGCCCCGCGCCCCGCGCCGGGTCGCCAGGGAGGCCACCACGCATGTCCCGAGGATCATCACGATCGTCCCGTTCAAGACGCTATCGTCCAACAAACGGCTGCCGTCCACCAGCACCACGCCGTAACCTACCATCACCGCCGCCAGCGTCGCCGCCGCCTGCGAGTTGCTCAACCCGAATACCAGTAACATCTCGGGGCTGGTTAAGCGGAAACTCCGACGCGCGAGCCACGCCGCCAGCCATTTCGATACCGTCGCGATGACCGTCATGACTATCGCTACCTGCAAGGTCTTGCCCCCGCCCGCGAATACACGGTAATCTACCAGCATCCCGACGCCCACCAGGAATAACGGGATAAATAACGCGTTCCCCACGAATTCTACCCGGTTCATTAATGCCGACGTCCCCGGGATTACCCGGTTTAACGCTAGCCCCGCCAGGAAAGCTCCGATCACGGCTTCTAATCCCGCTACCTCCGCCAGGAACGACGCCAGGAATAGTAGCCCCAGCACGAAAACGTATTGTAATACCCGATCGTCATATCGCTTGAAAAACCAACGCGCCAGCACCGGGAACAAGTACACGATCGCGCCACACGCCAGCACGGCGCCAACACCCAGCCGCGTCCAGAAAAAACGATCCAGCGAGCCCGTCGACATCCCTACCACTACCGCCAACACCAGCAACGCCAGCACGCACGTCACTACCGTACCCCCGACCGCGATCGTTACTGCGCGGTTTTTCGTCACCCCGTACTTGCTTGCCACCGGGTAGGTCAGTAACGTGTTCGAGGCAAACATGCTCGCCAGCAAAACCGACGTCGCCCACGGGAAATGTAACACGTAACGGCTCGCCACGATCCCCAATGCCATCGGGATGAAAAACGTGTACATCCCGAACGCGAGGCCGCGACCGCTATTTTTCTTGAAATCCGACATGCTCGTCTCTAACCCGGCAAGGAACATCACGTATAGCAAGCCCACCGTGCCGAATAACACGATGCTACTATCCCGCTCCATCACGCCCAGCCCGTGCGGGCCAAGTATCGCGCCCGCCGCGATCAAACCAATCACGTCCGGGATCTTTAATGATTCCAGGATGATCGGCACCAGCAGGATCACGAATAATAATACCGCGAAGATCAATACCGGGTTTTCCAGCGGCAGCGCGACGTGTATTAATAAAGTGTTATACATCTCTCGGATTTTATCTTTCGCGAATATAAAAAAAAAGAGCCTCCCCGCTCCTCCTGCCGCGTTTTAACCCCCATCGCCAGTGTCAACGGGACAAAAAAAACCGACCAGGAGACTGTACGGGAAAAAGAAAAAATTATTACTTTCGCCGCGTGGAAGGAGCAAGATCTCCCCACTGAACAATCAAATCATAAAACAAACGTGTTACCGGACAAGAAAAAGACGGCTATCATCTCGAGGTTTCCTGCTGACAGCAGAATAAGCATCATGCTTTCCCTCGCTACCGGGGCGCCCGCGCGAGTTTCGCTTGCCGGGCGTTCCCGGGTCCGGTTTTTCCCCGCTTAATTTTTCCCGCCGGCATATCGACGGGGGAGGATCGCCCTCCCGCCCGCTTCGCGATCGCGCGATCACGCTCTTCAAGGAAAAAACAGAACGCGATCCCGGTGCAACAGGAAAATGTTCCCCGGGCATCCCGGGAATTCCCAATTCTCACGACGGGGAAGAGACTCCCCTCCCGCCGTCATGCACCCCGTGATAGCGAAAAGTTGAAAGCAATGGAATAAAAAAAACACGCGCGCACCCCGGGAGAGGCGCACGCGTGTCGTGTCCCGCGGCGATTTTACTTCTTCTCGAAGAGGCGCGCCCAGTTTTTATACTCGCGGTTCTTCCATTCGCCGGCATGGTAAACATTGCTGGCGATAAGAGGAATAACGGTAGTTCCCTCGGCGTACACCATTTGTTCATACGCGACGTCCACTTTCCCCCAGGAGCAAGCTTCCTTGAGAGTAGACGAAGAGCAAGCGCCATCGCGAACGTCGGCAACAGTAATTTGCACGGCGTATTTATGCATGGGCACTTCGTGGCCGAGGATCTCGGCGCAGACAACGGTATCCTGCGCGAAATTCTTTGGAACACCGCCGCCGACCATGAAGAGGCCCGTCTCCCCGGCAGCAATCTTGATCCGCGTCAGCTCGACGAAGTCGCGGACAGAGTCGATAGACAGGTGGTGGTCGGGGTTCTCCCACTGGTGCTTGGCGAGGCCGAACCCGGCACTACTATCCGAGAACGCGGGGCAGAAAATAGGAACGCCACATTCGTAACAAGTCTGGATAAGGCTATCCTTCTTGACGGCGTTGCTCACGAGCCACTTTCCCAGTTCAGAGATAAACTCGCGGGAAGAGTAAGGACGCTTCTCGAGCGTGTTAGCGAGCGCGTAAGTAGCATGATCGCAGACCTGCAGTTCTTCCTCGTCGATAAATGTATCGTAGATGCGGTCGATATATAACTCGCGGAGGAGCTTATCCGGGATATCGACGCGTCCCTTGTAATGCTTGAACCCGAGGGCCTCGAAGAGATCCATGTCGATAATAGAGGCGCCGGTAGCGACAACGACGTCGATCATCTTGTAACGTGCCATGTCGGCATAAACCTTCATGCACCCGGCGGCGCTGGTACTCCCGGCGAGCGTCAGGATATTCGTGCAAGCGCGGTCGCGAGTCATCATCGCGAGAATATCGGCGGCGCGCGCGGTATCGCGTGAAGTAAACGACATGCCGCGCATGGCATTAATAATTGGCGTCGTGTCGTGCGCGGTAATATCGACGTGTTGGATAGTCTCCTGGAGCAGTTCTTTTTTGTTCATTGTGATAAAATTATTTCTGGTATTTAATACTAAGGATCTGGTAAATCAGCTTGCTGGCGAGGAAATCGGGTGCTTTATTCGAGGGATTGGGGCAGAGTTCCACGACATCCAGCCCGACGATCACGTGTCGTTCATTGACGAGCTTGATAAGATTAATCACCTGTCGATAAAACAGCCCGTCTGGTTCTGGTGTTCCCGTGGACGGCATGATAGAGGGGTCGAAGACATCGAGATCGATCGTGATATACACGTTATCGTGCAATCTCCTGGAGACCTCGTACATCCAGTTTGCCTGCTCCTCGTGAATATCGTGGGCATAAAAGACGCGATCCTTGTCGAGATGCTCCATTTCCTCGCTGGCCGAGCTACGTATCCCGACCTGCACGATCGTTGCCAGTTCCCGCCCGCGCGCCATGACGCAGGCGTGATTATACCGTGATCCCTCGTACTCCTCGCGGGTATCGGAATGCGCGTCGAGTTGCAAGATAGAGAAAGGCCCCGGCCTGGCAGCGAACGCGCGGAAAGCCCCGATGCTGACGGAGTGTTCTCCCCCGAGAATAACGGGGAACTTCCCGTCGTCGAGGATAGCCGTCACGCGGCGTTCCACCTCGTTCGCCAGGGCTTCCGGCGAATCGTTCTCCTCCACTGGTTCGAGGGTAGCGATCCCCTGGGTATACACCTCGCTATCCGTCTCGATATCGTACAATTCCATGTTCGCCGACGCCTCGAGAATGGCATCCGGTCCCTTGTCCGCGCCCTTGATCCACGTGCTCGTGCCGTCATACGGGACGGGCAACACGACAATCCCGGCTGTTTCATAGCGCGCGTAATAACTTTCTAATCCCCCGTAATTCATATCAATCGAGTTTAAGTACGGCGAGGAAGGCCTTTTGCGGCACCTCCACGTTTCCGATTTGTTTCATTCTTTTCTTCCCCTTTTTTTGTTTCTCCAGCAGTTTTCTTTTCCGGGTGATATCCCCGCCGTAACATTTCGCGGTGACATCCTTCCGGACGGCCTTGATAGTTTCCCTGGCGATCACCTTGGCGCCGATAGCCGCCTGGATGGCGATGTCGAATTGTTGTCTTGGGATCAGCTCCTTGAGCTTTTCGCAGATCCTTCGCCCGAAGGCGTACGCGTTATCGAAATGGATCAAGGCGGAGAGCGCGTCCACGGGTTCCCCGTTGAGCAATATATCGAGCTTCACGAGATTTGCGCGGCGATACCCGATTTGGAAGTAATCGAAAGAGGCATATCCTTTCGTGATACTCTTCAGGCGGTCATAGAAATCGAAAACAATCTCGGAAAGCGGCATCTCGAAGTTAATCTCGACGCGATTCCCGGTCAGGTAATGTTGTTTAACGAGCGTCCCTCGTTTACCGAGGCAGAGGGTCATGATTGTTCCTGTAAACTCGGTAGGCGTGATGACCTGTGCTTTAATATAGGGCTCTTCGATATAGTCGAGGGTGGTTGGTGACGGCATATCGGAGGGGTTATGCATCTCGAAGACCTCCCCCCGGGTTGTCCGGGCGATATACATCACGTTTGGCACGGTCGTGATCACGTTCATGTTGAACTCCCTGTCGAGGCGTTCCTGGATAATTTCCATGTGCAACATGCCGAGGAAACCGCAGCGGAAGCCGAAGCCGAGGGCCAGTGACGACTCCGGCTCGAAGGTGAGCGACGCGTCATTGAGCTGGAGCTTCTCGATCGAGCTTCTAAGCGCCTCGTAGTCCTCGGCGTCAATGGGATATATACCGGCGAAGACCATCGGCTTGACCTCCTCGAACCCCTCCAGGGCGGCCTCGCAGGGGCGATCGACGCGCGTGACCGTGTCGCCGACCTTGACCTCGGTAGAGTCCTTGATGCCGGAGATGATATAGCCGACGTTACCGGTAGTCAATTCCGGGCGCGGCTCCATCTCGAGTTTCAGCACGCCGACCTCGTCGGCGACGTACTCCCTGCCGGTATTGACGAATTTAACGCGTTCGCCGCTCTTGAGGCTACCGTTAACGACGCGGCAATAGGTGATCACGCCACGGAAAGAGTTATACTCGGAGTCGAAAATCAGCGCCTGCAACGGCTCCCCGGGCGACCCTACCGGTGGCGGCACGCGTTCGACGACGGCCTCGAGGATCTTGTCCACGCCCTGGCCGGTTCTCCCGCTGGCCTCGATAATTTCCTCTCGTTTACAGCCGACGAGCTCGACGATCTGGTCCTTGACCTCCTCGGGCATGGCGTTGGGCATGTCCATTTTATTGAGGACGGGGATAACCTCCAGGTCGTTCTCGACGGCCAGGTAAAGGTTCGAGATCGTCTGGGCCTGGATGCCTTGCGTGGCGTCGACGACCAGCAGCGCGCCCTCGCAAGCGGCGATAGAGCGGGAGACCTCGTACGAGAAATCCACGTGTCCCGGCGTGTCGATCAGGTTTAACGCGTATTTCTCCCCGCGATAAACGTAATCCATTTGGATAGCGTGGCTTTTGATGGTTATTCCCCGTTCTCGTTCCAGCTCCATGTCATCGAGCACCTGGGCCTGGAGGTCCTTGCCGACGACGGTTCCCGTGATTTCCAGCAACCGGTCGGCGAGGGTACTTTTCCCGTGATCGATGTGCGCGATGATGCAAAAATTACGCGTGTTTTTCATGAAAGACAATCTCTTTGTGCGTGATTATATTGTTTTTGTCCCCGCGAAATTATACCAAAATATCGAAATACAACCGCGAAACGCTACTTTCGCGGGAAAACACGTAACCAAGAACGACATGATTAAATCTATGACAGGCTTCGGGAGGTTCACCGCCAGGCACGAGGGAAGAAAGATCGTTATCGAGATAAGGAGTCTCAACTCGAAGCAAATGGACATCAACGCGCGGATCCCGGCGCTATACAAGGAAAAGGAAATCGAGATCCGGAAGATGATCAAGGAACGGCTCGACAGGGGAAAGGCAGAAATCGGTATCTACATCGAGAACGAGACGGAAGACGAGGGCGTCTCTTTTAACCGCGAGCTCGTCGCGCTCCATTACCGGCAGGCGAGGGAGATCGCCGACGCGCTCGGCGTGACCGTTGACGGGAGCGATCTGTTCCTGGCCATTACCCGGTTGCCGGACGCGCTACGGGAGAAAAGCGAGGAGCTCTCCGCGGCGGAATGGGAATGCCTGAAAGGGGGCGTGGAGGCGGCCCTGGACGAGTTGAACCGCTTCCGCGAGCAAGAGGGGAACACGCTACTCAAGGACCTGTTATACCGGCTCTCGCTCATCGAGGAGTTCGCCTCCGCGATCCCGCGCTTCGAGGAGCACCGCGTCAAGATGGTCAAGCAGCGCCTCCTCGAGAAGATGAGGGAATGGATCGACATGAAAACCATCGACCGGAACAGGCTCGAGCAAGAGCTGATCTATTATCTCGAGAAAATCGATATCACCGAGGAGAAAACCCGCCTGGCGCAACATTGCCGCTATTTCGTCGAAACAACCCGCGACGAGGAGGCCCCCGGACGGAAACTTGGCTTTATCGCCCAGGAAATCGGGAGGGAAATCAACACGATCGGATCGAAAGCAAACGATGTCGACATACAAAAGCTCGTCGTGCAAATGAAGGACGAGCTGGAGAAAATCAAGGAACAAACACTTAACCTGCTATGAACCCCGGGAAAGTCATTATCCTCTCCGGGCCCAGCGGCGCGGGAAAAGGAACGATCGCCAGGCATCTCCTCTCGCGCGAACCCCGCTTGTCGTTTTCCGTGTCGGCAACAAGTCGCGCCCCGCGAGGCGACGAGCAAGAAGGACGGGAATATTATTTCCTGACCGCCGGCGAGTTCCGTCGACGCGCGGACGCCGGCGAGTTCCTCGAGTGGGAAGAGGTCTACGACGGGCTATTTTACGGCACGCCCCGCGCCGAGGTCGAGCGCCTCTGGGACCGCGATCGCGTCGCGCTTTTTGACGTGGACGTCGTCGGGGGCATGAATATCAAACAAGTATTCGGCGATGACGCCCTCGCGATATTCATCCGGCCCCCCTCGCTCGAGGTGCTGAGGAAACGCCTGGTCGCGCGGGGAACCGACTCCCCCGAACGCGTCGAGCAACGCCTCGCCAGGGCAGGCCGCGAACTCGCTTTCGTCCCCCGTTTCGACGTCGCGATCGTCAACGACAGGCTCGACGACGCCCTCGCCCGCGCCGAACGACTGGTACGCGATTTCTTGCGCGACGACGCCTGATCACCCCGTGACCATCAACAAGAAATAACCACCGCCATCATGTCTCTCGTCGCCCTTTTCGCCGGCTCGTTTGATCCCTTTCACAACGGGCACGCCGGCGTCGCGCGTTGCCTGCTCGACGGCGCCTGTTGCGACGAGGTCTGGTTTGTCGTCTCCCCACGGAGCCCCTTCAAGACAGAGCGTTTGCTGCTCGACGAACGCGCCCGCCTGGAGATCGTCGAAACGGCAACGCGCGACAACCCCCGGACGCGCGCCTGTGACATTGAATTCTCGATGCCGCGCCCATCCTACACGGCCCGTACCCTCGAGCGCCTTTCCGCCCTCCACCCCGAACACCGCTTCCGGTTGGTCATCGGCAGCGATAACCTCCCCCGTTTCAGCGAGTGGCGAGATCACGAGATGATCCTCGCGCGCCACCCGCTTCTCGTCTACCCGCGTCCCGGCGCCCCATTCCCCTCTTCCGTTCCTCCCGGCGCGACACTTATCGACGCCCCCCTTTTCTCTTTCTCTTCCACCGTTATACGCGACCTGCTCTCCCGCGGCGAGGACGTCTCGCGCCATGTTCCTCCTTCCGTCCTCCCGCTTGTCCTCCACTATTATTCCCCTCGTTTCTAATCCCCCCTCTCTTTCTGACCCTTTCCGGGACGTTCCGCGGGCACCCGTCAACGCGCGGCGCCCTTTCCGGGACATTCCAATGGAATCCGTCAACTCGAGGCGCCCTTTCAGGGACGTTCCGAGGGAATACGACAAGGCGCGGCGCCCTTTC